>NZ_JBHXAY010000016.1:0-89614 GCF_042728775.1 Nocardia sp. NPDC060259 | reverse complement strand
ACCGCGCGGTCGTCGCCCTGCGCCAGACAGAACCGGTTCACGTGGCCCTGGACCACCCACCGCAGCGCGATGATCCACTGCGGCCGGTTGAGCACCCGCAGGCGCTCGGCCAACTCGGGCGCCACCACCTCACCGAACAGCAGTTCGCGTTCGGTGAGGGCGGCCTCGGCAGCCCGCATGGCCGCGTCGTGCGCCGCGAGGTGGTCGTAGCGGCCCATGGCGTCGAGCACCACGGGCATCTCGTCGAACTGCAGCTTCTCCAGGAGGAACTGCATGTCGTCGAGCGAGAGCACGACGGCCTCGAGCAGTGATCCCCCGCTGCCCCCGCCGAGCACCGTCACTTGGCCGTTCCGGCGATGTCGGCGCCGATCACGCCTTCGGCGGTGTAGCGGCCATCGGTGAAGGCCTCGTTCGACGTGCCGTAGTCGATGGCGTCGTGCTCGTCGTCGTCCTCGCCGTCGGCCCGGTTGCCGAGCAGCGGGTTGGCCCCGGTGCCGGTGTTGCGCACGGGCGCGCTGTCGACGCGGGAGACGACCGACTCGCTGACCGGAGCGGCCGCGGGCGCGCTGGCGGCCGGAGCGCCCCAGCCCTCGGGCATCTTGAGCTGACCCGGCGCGAGCGAGACACCGCCGAGACCGGCCGCCGAGGTCGCCACGCCCGCCGCGGCACCGGCGGCGCCGACGCCGGCCATGGCGGGAACCGCGGCGGTGGCCGCGGGCATGGTCGCCGTGGTGGCGGCCGAGATGGCGGAGGCGCCGAGGTTGCCGACCGTGCCGACACCGCTGCTGACGACACCACCGGCGACATTGGCCGCCTGGGTGGCCGCGCTGACGACACCGGGGTTGGTGACGAAGGCCTGCGCCGCGGCGACCGCGGTGGCCACCGGGTCACCACCGAAGTCGCCCTGGGCCGCGGTGCCCGCACCGCTGGCGATCGTCGGCGGCATCGAGAACTCGCCGGGCGTGGTGACGGTGGCCGTGGTGGCGGCCTCGTAGGTCTCCATCACCAGCGCGGCGCGGATGTCCATGGCGTGGCGAACGACCTCGGCGGCCTCGAACGCGCCGGAGACGACACCGGGCGGGTTGGCCGACGCGGCGACCGCGGTGTTGGTCGCGGCGATCTCGGGCAGGCTCGGCATCGCGAGCGAGGCGACGGTGTAGGCGGTGGCGTTGGCCGTGGCCTTGGCGCTCATCGCCGCGGCCATGATGCCCTGCTGGCCCGCCCAGGCGCCGAAGGGCGCGAGCTTGGCGAGCACGGCGAGGCCGTTGATGCCCTGCAGGCCGACGCCGACCTCGGCGATCACGCGCGTCACGGTGAAGGTGGCATCGCCCCACGCGGCGGCCAGCGTGCCCCACGATGTGGCCGCGGCCGAGATCGGAATCGCGTGTGCGCCCGCGTTGAGCGTGGTCGAGTTGACTTCTGCCATGCGCGGCAGCCAGAAGACCCCGGTGATCCCTGCGGTCATGCTTGTTTCTCCCCTGAATGAATGATCGTCGACGGATCGGGTACGACTAGATCTGGATCGCGGTGATCGCCGCGCCTTGGGCGATGTCCTCGCCGATGTTGGTGACCAGCTGCGAGCGCAGAGTCGCGGCCGCGTGGTGCAGCTCGAGGATGCCCTGGGCGACCGAGCTGTCGTGCGTGGCGGCAGCCCTGTTGAAGTGCGACGCCGCGAGCAGCGACACTTCTTCGGCTCCCGAGGGGAGCACGTGCGTGGTCGGCCCGGCCAGGCCGGCGGCCACGGCGAGCCGTTCGGCGAGCAGATCCAGCTCCGCGGCTGCGGCGAGGACGATTTCAGGTGTGACGAGAACGTGTCCGACCATGACCCGACTCCTTCTGGTGGCGACTAACGGGAACCACGAGAATTCCCCCTACGAGTGATAGGACGCGAGAGCGGGTCGTTCGGTTCCATCGATTCCCCACCCAATTTTCGCTAGCCCCATCCCAGCTCATGCAACCGGTCGTCGTCAATCCCGAAATAGTGTGCTATTTCATGGATCACGGTGATCGCTACTTCCTCGACCACCTCGTCGTCGGTGTTGCAGATGTCGAGAATAGCCTCTCGATAGATGGTCACGGTATCCGGAAGCGAGCCCGCGTAGTAGCTGTCGCGATCGGTCAGCGCGATCCCGTGATACAGCCCGAGCAGCGAGGGTTCCTCGTCGTTCCTCGCCTCGACCAGCACAACGACATTGTCGATGGCCCCGGCCAGCTCGGGCGGGATCAGGTCGAGCGCGTCGCCGACCAGCTCCTCGAACCGATCCGGCGACATCCTGGCAGGCCCGGTCACCGCGGCTTCGGCTGCGGCGGCAGCGGTGCGGCGCCAGGCAGCGGCGCCGGGGTGGAGCGGCCGGTGTTCGGCGGCGGCACCGGTGCTTGCCCGTCGATCAGGATCTCGCCGCGCGCCGAACCGACGATCGGCGCGAAACCCTCACGGTCGGCGCCCTTTCCGAGCCAGCAATCCAGTTTGTGACTACCGGCAAGCCAACTGGTCGGTTCCAGATAGTCGAAGAACAGCGTCAGGGTCTTGTTCCGGATGGCGTCCGGGCTACCGAGATAGTCGCTGGAGAGCCGGTTGCATTCGGCCTCGACGAACTTGTCCTGATCGGCTTCCGATGGCGGTCCGCCGGTGAAGTTGGCCGCCAGGTCGACGGTGCCGACGATCTCGACCGCGTGCGGCTGCGCGCAGTCGACCGGATCGGTCGGCAGGTTCTGGTTGATGCCGAGGCAGGTGCCGGTCGCGTGCACCTTCGACTGGTCCTGACCCTCGATGCTGCCCGTCGCGGCCGGGCTCGCCGAGGTGCCTGCCACCTGCAGACCGCAGCGCAGCGTCCGGTCGCCGTGCTGCCAGCCCGCCGGGCTCGGCGACATCACGTTGACCATGTACCGGCCGCGCGGATCGAAGCGCCCGCCCAGGTACCGCTGCACCGCCGGAACGCAGTGCTCGTCCCTGAGCTCGGTCATCCGCAGCGAGTCGGGGTGCCTGGTGCCGCCTGCGAACTCGCGGCCAGGGTAGGCGCTGAGGTCGACGACCCCGGCCACCTCGAACAGGTGCTTGTCCCCGCAGTTCACCTTCACCAGGTCGCTGCGGTCGGCCTTGGTCCAGCTCAGGCAGTCACCCTCGTTCGCGCTGCTGAACTCCTTGTCCCTGACCACCGGCGCCGACCCGGGCTGATGCGCCTCCAGGCCCGTGTCGTTCTCGAACCCGGTGACCACCATGGTGACCATCGCCGCGATCACCGCGCCCAGCGCGCCGATCAGCAGCCCCCACCGCAGTTTGTTCGCGGACAGGTGCAGCGAATCGGCGGCGCGGCGCTGCGCTGGTCTCTTGGCTGGTTCACTCTGCTGTTCAGACATCGCGGTCCATCATGGCAGCGAGGTGCTTGCCGTGCCACGACCTTGGGCCCGGAACGTTCCGTCCCGGGCCCAGGCTGAGGTCAGCCGCGGAGGGCGGAGGCGAAGATGCCGGGCAGGCGGGTGGGCTTTCCGTCGCCGTAGAACTCGGTCAGCTTGCGGCCGGTGGCCGTGCCGGTCTTGTTGGTGACGAACCACGGCGGCTTCGGCGTTGTGGTGAATTCGCCGCGCAGGATCGAGCGCGGTGCGGGCCGGAACGGGCCGCGCACCACGGTGCGTTCCACGTCGTCGAGCAGGAAGGCGTTGTGCACGACGCCGATACCGCTCTGGATGTCGTCGAGCGTGTGGCCGGGGAAGGCGCCCCAGCTCGCGCGCGGGGTCAGGAAGGCAAGACCGGTCCAGGCGTTGAGCGCGACGGTGCCGTAGCGCAGGTCCTCGATCGCGGTGTCGAGCTCGCCGCCCAGTTCCTTGATGGTCGCCGGGTGCGCGATGATGTTGGCCCCGAGCGTGCCCATCAGCTCCTCGTTGGCGAAATCGACCGCGTTGCGGAGGAACTCGTTACCGGTGCCCGCGAGCTCGACCACGCCGAGGACGGGGGAGAAGTACTCGGTGCGCAGCAGCGGGGTATCGCTGGTCGGCAGGTTCTCGACCAGGACCCGGCCGTTGGCGCGCTCGGAGCCGGGGTAGTCCGCCAGCGCGCCCTCGACCCGGCCGCCGCTGCCCGGGTAGTACGCGGGACGTGCCGGGGCGTTGTCGATCGCGGAACGCAGTTCGGTGAGGAACTGCTCCTTGAGCGGCCAGTCCGCGCTGAGCACCACGGTCTGGGCCGCCACGCAGTTGTAGCCGCCGTTGTGCAGCCGCTGGGTCGCCACGTGCTCGGCCTGGAACTTCAGGTCAGCCGCCGTCCAGTCGCCCGGGACGACGATGCACGGCGCGACGCCGCCGAGTTCGCTGGTGATCGGCTTGTCCAGCGCGGGCTCGCCGGTCTGCTTGCGCTGCGCGCCCTGCTCGCCGGGGCCCCACACGATCGCGTCGTGGGTGGGCGCGCCGCCGGTCATGTGCACGTGCGCGACCTGCGGGTGGGTGACCAGGTAGCCGCCCTCGGGAGCCCCACCGGTGAGGATGCGGACCGCGCCGATGGCGATGAACGGCGCGAAGATCGCCTGGAACACCGGTAGCAGCGGATCGGTGATCGGGTTGAGCTTGAGCGCGACGACCCGGTTGTTGGCGTAGAGCTCGTAGAGGGTGTCCAGCGGCGCGATCGACATGATGTTGCCCGCGCCGAGCACGGCCCCGACACCGCCGGTCGCGGCCGGGTCGAGCTGGGCCAGTCCGGCCTTGCGCCGCGCGGTCGCGGCGTCGACGCCAGGCCGCAGCCATACATCGGCGCTGAACCCGTTGAGCAGCAGCTTGTCGTAGCCGCTGTGCGGCAGGGCGGGCACCGAAACGCGTCCGCCGGGCGCGGCACCGAACTCGACACCATCGAGCGGGCTCGCGCCGCGTTCGAGCGCGGCCATCGATTCGGCCAGCGCCTGCGCGCCGCCGAGCATCGTCATCGGCCCGGACATCCACTCCTCACCGAGCAGCGGGCTGTCGGCGGGCAGCTGCTTGATGGTGCGGGCGGCCGCGACCCAGGCCTCGGCATGGCGGGCGGTGAGCGCGTGGAGTTCCTCGAGCAGTTCGCGGCGGCGACGCAGATCCGTCGTGGCCCAGGTCTTCTCCCCTTGTGTGAGATCGGCGAGTGCGTTGTCGATGACGGCGGTGTCGAAAGTAGTACTCACACCGGCAACTATGCCCCTGTTCCGGCCACAAGGCATCAGCTACTAGGCTGTTTTCCTATGATCGACCTCCGATTCCTGCGCGAGAACCCGGAAGCCGTCCGAGCCTCGCAGCGGGCCCGCGGTGAGGACCCCGCTCTCGTCGACGCGCTGCTCGAAGCCGACGCCGCTCGCCGGGCCGCCGTCGCCACCGCCGACACGCTGCGTGCCGAGCACAAGGCGATGGGCAAGGTGATCGGCAAGGCGAGCAAGGAGGAGCGCCCGGCGCTGCTGGCCGCCGCGACCGATATGTCCGCGAAGGTCAAGGAGGCCGAGGTCGCGCAGAACGCGGCCGACGCCGACCTCGACGCCGCGCACCGCGCCATCTCCAACGTGGTGCAGGAGGGCGCGCCCGCCGGTGGCGAGGACGACTACATCGTGCTCGAGACGGTCGGCACCCCGCCGGAGTTCGACTTCGAGCCCAAGGATCACCTCGAGCTCGGCGAGTCGCTCGGCCTGATCGATATGGAGCGCGGCGCCAAGGTGTCGGGCTCGCGGTTCTACTTCCTCACCGGCGCGGGCGCGCTGCTGCAGCTCGGCCTGTTGCAGCTGGCCGCGCAGAAGGCCGTCGCCAACGGCTTCACCATGATGATCCCGCCGGTGCTGGTCCGCCCGGAGATCATGGCGGGCACCGGCTTCCTCGGTCAGCATTCGGCCGAGGTCTACCACCTGGCCGACGACGACCTGTACCTCGTCGGCACCTCGGAGGTGCCGCTGGCCGGCTACCACGCCGAGGAGATCCTCGACCTGAGCGCGGGCCCGAAGCGGTACGCGGGCTGGTCGTCGTGTTTCCGGCGCGAGGCGGGTAGCTACGGCAAGGACACCCGCGGCATCATCCGCGTGCACCAGTTCGACAAGGTGGAGATGTTCGTCTACACCACCCCCGAACAGGCCGATGCCGAGCATCAGCGCTTGCTGGCGTGGGAGCGCGAGATGCTGGCCGCGATCGATGTGCCCTACCGGGTGATCGATGTGGCCGCGGGCGATCTGGGCAGCTCGGCGGCCCGCAAATTCGACTGCGAGGCCTGGGTCCCGACCCAGCAGACCTACCGCGAGCTCACCTCGACCTCGAACTGCACCACCTTCCAGGCACGCAGGCTCTCGGTCCGCTACCGGGACGAGAACGGAAAGGCGCAGGTCGCGGCCACGCTGAACGGCACGCTGGCGACCACGCGCTGGATCGTGGCGATCCTGGAGAACCATCAGCAGGCCGACGGTTCGGTGCGGGTTCCCGCGGCGCTGGTGCCGTTCGTCGGCACCGACGTACTGAAACCGTAGAGCCCTTTTGGCAAACGCCCTGACCGAACAACATCTAGGCTGGTGCTCGTGCGAGGAATCGGGGCGCGCGGCGATACCCGAACCCGGGTGCGGGCGGCATCGGCGTTGGCGACGGCGAAGGTCATGGCCAGGACAACGGGGGCGTTCTACGTCCTCGGCGGTGTCCTCGGCCTGACGATCACTGCCATCGCACCGGGTGACGACGGTAATCGGCTGCTGGTCGGTACGGCGGCGGCGGTCGCGCTGGTGCTCGGTCTGACGTTGCTGGCGTGGGGTCCGCGGATGCCACACACCCTGCACCACCTCTACCTGGCGACCGCGACCGTCCTGGTGACGATCGCGGTGCACTCCTTCCCGAACCTGGTCGGCGGCATCACGCTGGCCTCGTTCTATGTCTTCGTCGCCTGCGATGCCGCGCTGTTCTTCGCCTGGCCGCAGGCCGCCGCGCACATCGGTTTCGCCATGGCGCTGTGCCTGTGGGTGCTGCCCGACCGTGGCCTGCCCTGGTGGTCGGGCATGATCCCGGCCGGCGTCACCTTCGGCGCGGGCGTTGTCGTCGGCATCCTGACCAGGATGGCCTCGGACGCCGACATAGACGTGCTCACCGGTCTGCTGAACCGGCGCGGTTTCGAGAAGCAGCTCAACCCCGCGATCGACGCGGCGGGCCGTGGCGGTCAGGGCCTTGCCCTGGTCCTGGTCGACCTCGACCGCTTCCAGAAGATCAACGATCACCTCGGCCACCGCGCCGGTGACGCGGTACTCCAGCGGGTAGCCGACACCTGGCTCGACCTGCTCGCCCCCGATCAGGTGCTGGCCCGCTTCGGTGGCGACGTCTTCGCGCTGCTGCTGCCCGGCACCACCGAGCAGGCCGCGATCCTGCTCACCGAGAAACTGCGCGCCGCGGTGACCATGGGTTGTTCGGCCGGCGTCACCTCCTGGCAGCCGGGCGAATCCGGTTCGCTGCTGATCAGCCGCGCCGATGTCGGCCTGTACCGGGCCAAGCAGGCAGGCCGCAACCGCACGGTGCTCGAGTCGTCGCGGCAGTTGCCGCTGGCGGTGGAGTTGCGCGAGGCGATCGACCGCGGCGCCCTCGACGTGCACTACCAGCCGATCGTCAGCCTGACCGAGGACGGCGGCCAGGCGGTCGGTGTCGAGGCACTGCTGCGCTGGTCGTCGAACGCCCAGCCCGAGGTCACCACCGAGGGCCTGATCCGGGTCGCCGAGGAATACGACCTCATCTCCGACCTGGACGAGCTGGTCCTGCGCCGCGCCTGCGCCGACGCCGCCCGTCTGCAGGAGAGCTTCGCCTCGCTCGATCTGACCCTCAACGTCAACGTCTCCGGCCTGGAGCTGGCCGAACCCGATTACGCCGAGCGGGTCGCGACCATCCTGAACGACACCGGCTGGCCCGCCGACCAGCTCGTCCTCGAGGTCACCGAGAGCGAACTGGCCGCCGAATCGCAGACCGCGATCACCAACCTGCACACCCTGCGCGACCGTGGCGTTCGCATCGCCATCGACGATTTCGGCACCGGCTACTCCTCGCTGAGCCGCCTGGCCACCATTCCCAGCGACATCCTCAAGGTCGACCAGTCCTTCGTCGCCGCGATCCGCTCCGATTCGCCTGCGCCGCCGCTGCTCGGCGTCATCGCCGCGCTCAGCAAGTCGCTGGATCTGCAGGTCATCGCGGAGGGCGTGGAGACCGAATACCAGGCGGCGGTGCTCACCGAACTCGGCTTCGCGCTGGCCCAGGGCTACCACTACAGCGATTCGCATCCGGTCTCGGAACTGATCAACGACCTCAACGACGGCAAACCCGGGATCGCCACAACCACCACCACCGACGACGACGATTCGCTGTCCGCGAGCGGCTGGATCCCCCTCGGATAATCGCTTGACGCACCGCGCGTGCGCGGCGAACCATGGACGCATGCGCATGCTCATCTACGGCTGTTGATCTTCGGAGCTCCGGCGACTCGGTGCGGCGGTGGTGGCACGGTTGACCCGTGAACCGGTCGGCGTCCGCGGTGTCGCCATTCGCGCGGTCCTGTTCAAGGGCACGCGCGACCTCCTGCCGATCTATGCCCTCTACGGCGTGCTGTTCGCCGATCACGGCCTGAGCACGGCGCAGATTTCCCTGTTGCTCGCCCTCTGGTCGGTGACCGCGTTCGTGCTGGAGGTTCCGTCGGGCGCGTGGGCCGACACCGTCTCCCGGCGTGCGCTGCTGGTCCTGAGCTCCCTCCTGCAGGCGACCTGCTTCGCCCTCTGGATGCTGGCGCCGTCGTTCCTCGGCTTCGCGCTGGGATTCGTGGTGTGGGGTGTCGCCTCGTCCCTGGAATCGGGCACCTTCGAGGCGCTGATCTACGACGACCTCGTCGCCCGCGGCGAACCGTCGGCCTACGCCTCGATCATGGGCTGGGCGCGTGGCGCGCAGGAAACCACGGTGCTGGTGGCGATTCTGGCGGCCGCGCCGCTGTTCGCGCTCGGTGGTTATCCGCTGGTCGGCTGGGTCAGTGTCGGTATCGCCGTACTGCACACCCTGACCGCCGTCGCGCTGCCGAACGCGCCGGTCGCCATCTCCGCGGGCGCCGTCGACGACCTCGACGACGAGCCGCCGGGATCAGCCGGGCCACACGTCGTCCCCGGGTCGGCGCAGTCGATGTCCGGCGCCGAGCCGGGCGGACTGTCCCGCTACCTCACCATGCTGCGCACCGGCACCGCCGAGGCGTTCCGGGTCCGCCGGGTTCGCCGGGGAGTCCTGTTGGGCGCCTTGCTCTATGGCGTCACGGCCTTCGACGAGTACTTCGGTCTGCTCGCCGTCTCCGGCGGCGCTTCGACCAGCACCTCCGCCCTGCTGGTCGCCGTCACGGTAGCGGGATCGCTCGTGGGTTCCGTGCTGGCGGGCCGCACCGAAGTCGTCCCGGCCCGCTGGCTGGCCGTCGCGCTGTTCGTCGCCGGAATCCTGTTCATCGCGGGCTCGCTGGCGGTAGGCGCCGCACTCACGGCGGGTCCGTGGCTGCTGTGGGCCGGTTTCGCAGGCATCGGCATCGCCTACGGCATCGACTTCAACATCGAGGTGGTGGCGGGCGCCCGCCTGCAAGCCGCCATCGAGGGCCGTGCCCGCGCGACTGTCCTGTCCTTCTCCGGCCTGCTCTCGGAGATCGTCGCCCTGCTGGTCTTCGGCTTCGTCGCCGCGGCCACCCAGTGGCTGACGATGTCGGCCACGATCGCCGCGCTCGGCACGGTCCTGCTCGTCTCCGCGCTGCTCACCCCGAGCTGGCTGCCGCCACGGGCCGCCGACGACTGATCACCACCGCAGCATCGGCAGCGGACGAGCGGGATGCCGCACAAGGTGCCGGAGGCCGCTGCGCACGAGAAACCGATGGAAACCGGCATAGGGAAACCGCTCGACGACCTGCGCGACGAACTCCGCGTCGATGCGGCCACGCAGCAGTCCGTGGCCGACATCGACGCGATCGGCCAGCCGGAACGTCTCGACCAGCGGATCCGCCCGCGCCACGAGGCCGTGATGGTCGAGCACCATCGTCCGCACGAGTTCCGGATCCGCGATCCCGAATTCGGCCGCGAACTCGTCGACCAGGCCTGCCGATGGCGTGAGGTAGTCGAATGTTCCCGCCGTCCAGATCCCGAGATCATGGACGGCCCAGGCCAGGGCGGCGGTGTCGGGCAGTTCTCCGTCGAGCAGCTCCCACTGGTAGTTGGCGCAGCGATAGACGTGATTACGGTAGGTCTGTTCGTCCCGGCCGAGAGCCGAGCGGTGGCGTGCAAGCACCGCGTCGATCACCGGATGGGACTGCATCGGAACCATGGCCACTGACATCGTTTCGCCTCCTGACGAACCATCCGGAAAGCCGCTGAAGTCGCAGGCCAGTCTACTGTCGAAAGCTACGGCGGCGAGCTGACGGAAGGACGCGGTGGTCGGGCGCAACGGTCTCGGTTCGGTCTTCGGATTCTGCATCGGCGCCGGTGTCGCGGTGCAGGGCCGGATCAACGGCGCGCTCGGCGCCGAGCTGGGTGACGGTGTCGCGGCCGCCACCATCAGCTTCGGCACCGGCCTGATCGTGCTGCTGATCGCCCTGGCGGCCAGCCCGGCCTTCCGTGTCGGTCTCGCGAGCGTGCGCACCGCCGTTGCCGACGGCACCGTGCGGCCGTGGCAGCTGCTCGGCGGTCTGTGCGGCGCGTTCTTCGTGGCGAGTCAGGGACTCACGATCGCCGCCATCGGCGTCACCGCGTTCACCGTGGCGGTCGTCGCCGGTCAGCTGCTCAGCAGCCTCGTCGTCGACCGCCTCGGCATCGCCCCGAACGGCCGGACATCGATCACTCCGTGGCGGGTGGTCGCCGCCGTCCTCGGCATCCTCGGCGTCTTCCTTTCGGCGGGCGGCGATTCCACCCCGGCCACCGCGGCGACCGGGGTGTCCGATGCCCTGCTCATCGTGCTGCCCGCGCTGGCAGGCATCGGCCTGGCCTGGCAGCAGGCGGTGAACGGCCGGGTCGGCGCGGTCGGCGGTCCCTTCCCGGCCACCCTGATCAACTTCGCCGTCGGCCTGGTCGCGCTCTGCCTGTTCGACGTGTACACGCTGCTCAACTCCGGCCTGCCGACGCACTTCCCGACGGCCCCCTGGCTCTACCTCGGCGGCCTCATCGGCGTCGCGTTCATCGCCCTCGCCGCGGTCACCGTCGGCATGATCGGCGTCCTGCTGCTCGGCCTCACCTCGGTGGCCGGCCAGCTTGTCGCGGCGCTGCTGCTCGACGCCGCGGACGGAAGACTCTCCGCCACCGCGGTTCTCAGCTGCGTGATCGTGCTCGGTGCGGTGGTGGTGGCGAGCCGGGCGACGCCGGCAGGCGGAGACCATCGACGTATTCGGTGAATGCGCAGCAGGCTCGTCGAAACAGGCCGAGCGGGCGGCGATGTCGGATCCACGCGGGTGTTAGGTTGCTCGCGAACGAACCGAGCTCGCCGAACGAGTCGTGGCGGACTCGCCCGCGACGGCGGGATCGAAGTGGGGGAGTACCGAAGTGATCGAGCCGCTGTCGCCTGGCGAATCGCCGATGATCGGCCGCTACCGGATCCACGGCGTGCTCGGCGCGGGCGGGATGGGCCGCGTCGTGCTGGCCACCGGTCCGGACGGACGTTTCGTCGCCATCAAGCAGATCCACGCGCACCTGCTCGACGACCGCGAATTCCGGGCGCGTTTCGAGCGCGAGGTCGCCATTTCCGCGCGGGTGTCCGGCGCGTTCACCGCCGCGGTCGTCGACTTCGGCACCAGCGGCGAAACACCGTGGCTGGCCTCGGTATTCATCGCGGGCGTGCCACTGGACAAGGCAGTGCGCGGACACGGCCCACTACCCATCCCGGCCCTGCGCACCCTCGCCTCTGGCCTGGCCTCCGCCCTGCACTCCATCCACAGCACCGGCCTGGTGCACCGTGACCTCAAGCCCGCCAACGTGATCCTCGCCGCCGACGGCCCCCGCGTGATCGACTTCGGCATCGCCCAGGCCGTCGGCACCGGCGCCCAGCTCACCGAGGTCGGCGCCGTCGTCGGCTCACCCGCGTACATGTCACCGGAACAGGCCATGAGCGAACCGGTGACCTCGGCCAGCGACGTCTTCTCCCTCGGCTCCCTGCTCTGCATGGCCGCCACCGGCCAGAGCCCCTTCGCGGCGACGTCGGCGCCCTACACCCTGTTCAATATCGTCCACAGCGAGCCGCAACTCGACCAGGTGCCCGCACCGCTGCGCGAGCTGATCGCCGGTTGCCTGCGCAAGGATCCGAAGACCAGGCCGACCCCCGCCCAGATCCTGGACTACCTCGGCGTCTTGCCGGTCCAGCCGCAACCCTGGCCGCCACAGGTACACACCGAAATAGCCACGCAGACCAGAAATCTCGTCGCGCTCACCTCGGATCCCGAAGCGACACAAATCATCAGCGCGCACATTCCGCCCCAGCGACCCGCGACGACGCCGGAGGTACCGCGTCGAAAGCGCCGTACGGCACTGCGACTGGGACTCGTCGCGGCGGGAGCGGCGGTGCTCGTCACCGCACTGACCGCGGTAGTCCTGCGCGGTGGCGAATCCGAGCCACCAGCGGCCACACCGTCGGCGACCCTCCCGGCTCTCGATCAGCTACGCGGAACCGACGCGTGTGCCTGGCTACAGCGGAGCCTCGGCCAGAACCTGCCCGCGGCCGTCGCCGTCAAAGCGTCCTCGGATATCTCCTCCTGGCGCTGGCAGTCGACGTCGAGCTGGGGCTGCGACGGTAGTTCCGGCGGCGCCCGCATCGCGGTCGAAATCGGTGCCGCGCTGGACGGATTCGATGCAGGCGCCGGAGTCGTCAACGGATACGCCCTGGTCCGCCGCGGCGACGACTGTGCCCTCGCCATCGAGGGTGGCGCCGAGGGACAGCGGTGGGGGATCACGGTGGACACCTTCACCCGCGATTCCTGTTCGCTCGCCGAGCACGTCGTCGACCGGCTCACCGCGTCGCTCGGCGAGCTGCGCGCCGATCCCGGCGCACAACAGTCACTGTCCTCGGTCGATCCCTGTGCGCTGGTAGACAATCCGACCCCGGGCGTCGCGAAGTCAGCGCATGTCTGCGAGTGGACCGGCAATACGAAGGTGCGCATCACGCTCTCGCAGCCACGCAGGCCGCAGACCTCGGCGGAAGAGGACGTGATCGATATCGGGGACGGTGTCGTGGTGATCGAACCCAGGATCTCCGCGTCGGTGCTGTCGGCGACCGAATGTCAGCGGATATACCGATTCCGCAATGTCGGGCAGACTTTCCGGGAGGTCGTCGAGGTGCTGGTCAGTGATCCGAAGCAGAACACGACGGCGCTGTGCAAGATCGCCGACCCGCTCGTGAAGCAGGCTGTCGGCAGGTTGCCCGCGCAGTAGCGGCTGGCGATACGCGGGTGATAGTTTCACGGCAGAGTTCGGAAGGGGCCCGGCGTTCAGTCTGCCGGTCGGAGGGGAATACTCGTGCGTTACCGGTCGCGTTGTCTCGCGGCACTACTGTCGCTCACACTGCTCACCGCGGCGTGCGGTGACGAACCCGCGGAACTCGATCACGGCGGGTATGCCCTGGAACCGGCGCCGGGCGACTACGACGACGCGCCGAGCCGTGTGCGGGGTTCACTGGTGGAATCGGTGCGCATCGGTGAGCGACTGCTGTTCGCCGACCGCGTCGACCCTGACCTGATCGAGGGTGACGGCGGCGGCGTGGTCGTCGGGCCGAACGGGGTCGACGGGCTGCTCTCCGGCGTGCAGAAGACGGCACTCGGTCCGTTCGACGTACTGGCGGGCTTCGGCGCGATCGGCAGCAACGGCCAGCTCGACAACGAGCAGAAGCACAAGTTGCTCTCGATCACGATCCTGTCGTTGCCCGATGCGGAGCAGGCAGGTGCCGCCGCCCAGGCGATGGCTGCGGCCGACTTCAGCGCCAACGTCGAGAACGCACCGCTGTCGCTGCCCGAATACCCTGGTGCGCTGAGTCATTGGCGCCCAGGAGTCCCGACCGTCGGCAGCTGGCTGGTGTGGAAGAACCTGGTGATCCGCGTGTACGCGCAGGTCCTCGATCCGCGTGCCGAGGTGCTGACCGACTTGCTCACCCGCACCTACCGCGCCCAGCTAGCCGAACTCGAAACCTTCGTCCCGACTCCCGCCGCCGACCTGGCGACGCTGAAACTCGACAGCGGGCACTTGCTCAGCCGGATGGTGAAGACTGGCGAATACTGGCCCGATCGCTGGGAATTCATGGTCTACGGGCCACGGTCCTACGCTCTGCTACTTGACAAGCCCGCGGCACGCCTGCCGGATTTCGACACGAGCTCGATCGATGCCGTCGCGGTGGCGCACAACAAGTTCCTGCACCGAGCGAAGGACCAGCAGGCCGCGCAGACCTTCGCCGAGACCGAGGAGAAGGTGCTGCTCGCCGCGGATTACACGGCGATCTCAGCGCCCGGCCTGGCTGGTGTGTCGTGCTATCGCGCGGCGCGGCCCAATACCGAGGTCAGTGCCGCCCGCCGGTTCGTCTGTGTGGTGCACCGCAACGAGTTCGTCGTTCGCATGTACAGCAATCAGGAAACCGATGTCCGGCAACTGGCGGTCGCGCAGTACGCGTTGCTGAGCGGATCCCGGTGAGACGGGAGACGACGCGATGAAACCGCTTGGCCCGCAGGACCCCGACCAGCTGGGCCGACATCGCTTGCTCGCGGTGATCGGCCGCGGTGGCATGGGACAGGTGCTGCTCGGTCGAAGCCCCGACGGCCGGCTGGTCGCGGTGAAGCAGATCCACCGCCAGTTCACCGGCAACCCCGAGTTCCGGGCCAGGTTCCGTCGTGAGGTCCTCGCGTCCCAGCAGGTAACCGGCGCGTACACGGCGGGCGTCGTCGACCACGACGCGGAGTCCGAAACACCTTGGCTGGCCTCGGAATACATCCCCGGTCCGTCGTTGCAGGACATGGTCGGCGAATTCGGCCGCCTGACGGTGAGCGGCCTGAAGTTGCTGGCGACCGGATTGGCGATGGCGCTGCTCGAGATCCATCGCACCGGCCTGGTGCACCGTGACCTCAAGCCGAGCAACATCCTGTTGACCAACGACGGGCCGCGGGTGATCGACTTCGGCATCGCCAGGGCGCTCGAGGACGACGTCACCCTCACCGCGACCGGCGCGGTGATCGGCTCGCCGGCCTACATGTCACCCGAGCAGGCCGAATGCCAGCCGCTCACAACGGCGTCCGATGTATTCGCGGTCGGGGCGATCCTGGCGATGGCCGCCACCGGCCGCAGTCCGTTCGATGCCGCCTCGACACCGCAGGTGCTCTACAACGTGCTCTACCTGTCCCCGGACACCAGTGCCATCCCGGAGCCGATCCGCGGAATGGTCGAGGCCTGTCTGGCGAAGGATCCGGCGGAGCGCCCATCACCCGGGCAGCTGCTCGACGCGGCGAGCGGGATCGCGGCAGAGCCGGTGTGGCCGGTTCGTATCCGTAGACGAATCGGTGAATACTCCGCTGAGGCTGCGCGCTGGGCCGACGGCACCGCCATGGTCGATTCGGTGGCGGGCGAACAGCACGGGCGGGTGCGGCCGCGCCTGGTTCCCCTCGCCACCGCGGTGTCGGCGGTGGTGCTCGTCGCGATCGCGATGGTGGGTTTCGGAGTCGATGGCAACGCGATCGCGATGGACGACCCGCCGCTCGCGCTGTCGGCCGACGAGAGCCGCAGACTCGATGTCTGCGAGCTGATGAAGCCGGCCGTGGTCGGTGAACTCGGCACGGCGGCAGGCGAACTCGTGCCGAGGGGAGTGAATGGTTGCAGCATCTTCTACCTCGATCAGGTCGGCAGCAAGGTGTATTTCACCCTCGAGACCGGTGCCCCGGTGTCCGAGCGCAGCAAACAACCCTTGGGCAGCACCATCAACTGGATGCCGGTCCTCGGCAGGAACAAGGAAGCCCGCATCTGTGATCGCACGGTCGTGATGCAGAGCGGGCTGCCGATGGCGCTGACGATGAACGCTCAGGCACCGGATGGCGACGCGTGCCCCGCCGCGGAACGAGCACTCGGCGCGGTGGTCCGGCGGCTGGCCGTCAACCCACCGCAGAAGAAGCTCGCGGCGGACTCGGTGCTGTTGCTCGATGCCTGCTCGCTGCTGGATATGCCACTCACCACCTCGGTGGTCGGTGACCCGGTCCGTGGCCGCACGGTGCACGGATGTACGGCCGACGGGCCGGACGGCTATGTCGCCCTCGGCATCGACGAGCGCCTTCGGCCGGACAATGTGACCGGTGCTGACAAGACCAAACCGACCAGGATGATCGGGGAGCGTCTGGTGTATGTCCAGACCGACAACGCGAGCTACTGCGAGCTGGTCGTGATGACCCGGCCGACCCGCGCCGACCAGGCCGAGCAGGTGAACATCGCGTTCTCCGCGTCCCGCCCGGGGTCGACGAGTCTGTGCGATACCGCGGCTACGCTGTTCGCTCCCGTGCTCACGAAGTTGCCGCCGTCATGACGATCCACCCGCCCGGTCCCGGCGAACCCGACACCATCGGACGCTATCGAGTCCTGGGGACCCTCGAATCGACCATCGGGTTCCACACGCTGCTCGCGGTCGGGCCCGACGACTCTCTGGTCGTCGTGCGGCAGGCCCAGCCCGAGCTGCTCGACGAGGCCGATTTCCGGATCAGGCTGCGGCACAGCGCGGTCGCCGCCATGCGTGTTTCCGGTGCTATGAACACGACAGTGATCGATGTCGACGCCGACGCCGACAAGCCATGGCTCGCCTCGCTCTTCGTCCCCGGCGTGCGGCTCGACCGCGCGGTCGCCGAACACGGCCAGCTGCCGGTGCCCGCCGTCCGCGCGCTCGCCGGCGCGTTGGCCGCCGCGCTGCGGACCGTGCACGCCGCCGGCCTCGTGCATCAGCGACTGCGGGCCGATTCGGTGCTCTTGGCGCGCGACAGTGGCAGGCTCGGCGAGATCGGTATCACGCCGGTCGCCGGACCGCCGTCGACCGGGAGCGCGACCACCCTCGGCACCCCGGACTTCTTGTCGCCGGAACAGGCTCTCGGCCTGGCGATCACCCCGGCCGCCGATGTCTTCGCGCTCGGATCGGTGCTCGCCTTCGCCGCGTCGGGCAGTGCCCCGTTCACCGCGCCGTCGGTGCCCTACACCCTGTTCAATATCGCCCAGCGGGAACCGGATCTGAGCCAGGTACCCGAAGCGCTGGTCGAGCTGATCGCCGCGTGCCTGCGCAAGGACCCCGCGGCCAGGCCGACCCCCGGGCAGATTCTGGAATACCTCGGCGGCGCGCCCGCCGCGCCGGCGCCGTGGCCCGCACCGGTGCTCGACGACATCGGCCGCCAGCAGGACCAGGTGGCCGCCCTGCTGGCCGCATTGCCGCCGATCGCCGCACCGCAGGCTCCACCGGCGCGGCCGTGGCCCGAGGTCATCGCCGGTGTCGGGCAGAAGACGCTCGACATGTGCAGGCGTGCGGTGCGATCCGGACGGCAGCGTTGGAGTGCTGTCTCGCTGGGCCGTCGGCGCGGGCTGGCAGGCGGATTGGCGGCGTTGCTGCTCGTCGCAGGTGGCGGCACCTATGTCGCCACGAGACCGGCGACTATCCCGCCCCCGGTGACCGGCTTGACCCTCGCTCAGCTGCGGCAGCTCGATGCCTGTGCCTGGCTCGAGTCGGCCCTGGGTGACGCCGTCCCGGTCGCTCCAACTCCACTCCCCGCCGACACCTGGAAGCTGTCGCCGTCCACTTCCTGGGGCTGCTTCGCCAGCTCGAATCGCAACCTCATGACCCTGGCGCTGGGAGCAGAGAACAGCTATCTGACGCCGCACCAGAACATCATCGACGGCGTGCCGATCATCGACGGCAGCTCGGCATCCTGCACGCGTGCCATCGCCAGTCCGGGAGCAGAGAGTCCGGCGGGCATCGTCATCACACTCTCGCCGGCGAGCGGGGAGGGCTGCGAGGGCATCGACTACATCGCCGCCAATATCGCTCGATCGCTGTCGAGTGCGCCTCGTGCCGAGAACCGCGAGTCGTCCTTGGCGCTGGTCGAGCCGTGCTCCCTGGTCGACCGTGACCTCGTCACCGCCGAGATCGGCGAACTGCCGCCCGAACCGACGATCGCGGACGCGCACACCTGTCAGTGGGACGCCAGGGTGCAGCTCACCGTGAAACTGCTGCGGACCAGCTCGCTGACCAGCGGCGGAAGCGTCGTTACCGTTTCCGTCGACGGCATGCAGGTCTACCTGGACCAGGGCGCCACAAACACCATCTGCACCCGCGCCTACCTCGCCCCCGGCTCGGACAAGGAAACAGTCGAGGTCACCGTCACCGGCCGCCAGGGTGGCCGCGACGAGTCCTGCGCGATCGCCACCGACGTCCTGCGCGGGGTGGCCACGAAGCTGCCGACCCGCTGAGATCCCCGGCCCCGCACCCGCGAAGCGGGATACTCGTCCGGATACCGATGTCGGCACGATGGGACGGATGTATATGGACCAGCTCGGGGTAGCGGTAGTCGGATACGGCCTGGCCGGCTCGGTGTTCCACGCACCGCTGATCGCGGCCGATCCGCGGTTGCGGGTGGCGGCGGTGGTCACCTCGTCGCAGGAGCGGGCCGAGCAGGCGCAGGCGGAACATCCCGGTGCGCGGGTGTGGCCGAGCGCCGACGCGCTGTTCGCCGAAGCCGACGACATCGATCTCGCGGTGATCGCCACGCCCAACCGTTCCCACGCGCCGCTGGCGCTCCAGGCGCTGGCCGCCGGGCTGCCGGTGGTCGTGGACAAACCGTTCGCGGTGACCTCCGCCGACGCCGACGAAGTGGTCACGGCGGCCGAGCGGGCGGGCTTGCCGTTGAGCGTGTTCCAGAATCGCCGCTGGGACAACGACTTCCTGACGGTGCGCGGTCTGATGGACGCGGGCGAGCTGGGCGAGATCCGCCGCTTCGAGTCCCGCTTCGAACGCTGGCGCCCGACCCCCAAGGGTGGCTGGCGGGAACTGGGCGAGGCCGAGGCTGGTGCGGGCATCCTCTTCGACCTGGGCAGTCACCTGGTCGACCAGGCACTGACCCTGTTCGGCCCGGTCACCGAGCTCTACGCCGAACTCGACCGCCGCCGCCCCGGCGTCCAAGCCGACGACGACGCCTTCATCGCCCTCACCCACGCCTCCGGGACCCGCTCGCAGCTGTGGATGAGCGCCGTCGCGCCGCAACTGGGCCCACGCATGCGAGTCCTCGGTTCCACCAACGCCTACACCGTCTTCGGCCTTGACCCACAGGAAGACGCGTTGCGCGCGGGCCGCCGCCCGGTCGATGGAAAACAGTGGGGCACAGTTCGACCCGACAAGTGGGGAACCTTCGGCGCGGGCGATGACCTCCGCACGATCCCCACCGTCCCCGGCGACTACCCCGCCTTCTACGCGGGCATGGCCGCCGCCCTCCTCGACGACGCCCCGGTCCCGGTCGACCCACGCGACGCCGTGGAAACCCTGCGCATCCTCGAATACGCGCGCCACGTAGCGGGCCCCGCCGAGCCCTGAACCCGATCCGGGCCTGGACATGCGAAACGGGCGGGACGAAAGTCGTCCCGCCCGTTCGTAATCCGGTGTCAGAGTTTGCGCGAGCGCAGTTCGTGGCCCTTGGAGGTCTTGCAGCGGCCCGATTCCAGGTCCCACTGCCAGCCGTGCAGGTTGCAGGTGAGGTTGTTGCCTTCCACCACACCGAATTTCGACAGGTCGGCCTTGAGGTGGGGGCAGCGGCGCTGGACTTCCCAGCCGTCGAGCTCGGTGACGGCGGAGTCGTCGTGCGCCTCGGAGAACCAGCCGTCGGCGTAGGCGATGCGCTCGTCGGTGAGGCACTTGAAGAAGGTGTAGAGGAACTCGTTGTAGCCGCCGATGCGCCACGCCTGGAACCGGGTGGACAGGAAGATCGTGTTGACCCAGTCCGGCTCGTCGTCGCGCAGCACGGTGCGGACCAGTTCGGGTGCGATCCGGAAGCCGTAGCGGTAGCGGCCCTCGCCCTCGACCGGCTCGCGCACGGTGCGATGCGGGAAGTCGAGCACCACGGTCTCGTCACCGATGACCAGGCCGACCGGGTAGCCGATACCGTCGCTGATCAGCGCGGACTGCTTCATGATCGGCTCGAACAGCTCACGCAGCGGCTCGAGCAGCGAACCATCGCCGATCTCCCACGACGCCTTCTCGGCCGCGAGCACCGGCGCGAAACGCTCGGCCATCTCGGCGATGTAGGCGGCCTTGTCGCCGTAGATCCGGTCCGGATCGAAGGGGTGCTCGAGGTCGAGTTCCTTGCCGCGCACGTCGGCGACCGAACCCGGGATCATCAGGACGCCGCCGGCGTTGCCGTGGATCTCCATCTGCTCGAGGAACACGATCTGGTCGGGGAAGATATTGCCTTCGTCGCCGCGATCGTCGTTGAGGTAGCGCAGTTCCTCGTCGAGGAACACCGGCGGACCGGCCGATGGCACGACCCAGGTCGCGCCGACCTGCTCGATGTAGGAGCGGGCGCGGTCCATGCCGCGCTGCCGCTTCTGCTTGCCGAAATTGGCCTTGGTGCGCGCCGGGATGTCGTACACCGCCGGGTACCAGATGGCGCCCGAGTACTGGAGCAGGTGGATATCGATGTCACCGAACGCGTCGTGGATGACGTCCATATCCACCGGACGCGCGTCGTTCATGTTGAAGCAGGTGGTCTCACCGTCGGAGATGAGAATGCCGGAGTCGCCGATCGGCCCGTCGGCGGGCGCGCGCAGCGCCACGATCATGATGTCGAGCGAGCCCTTGGGCCCGGTGACGGTGTGCTTGACCGAGTCCTCGGTCTCGAAGAACTTGGTGAAGCCCAGCGCCTCGAGTTCGCGGCGCAGATCCGGCACCGGGTAGTCGGGCAGCAGGATCGTCGCGTCCTTGTTGACGTACTTGCGCAGGTGCGCGGCGTCGAAGTGGTCGCGGTGCAGGTGCGAGACATACAGGTAGTCGACATCGCCGAGCGACTCCCAATCGAGCTGGGAGTTGTCCGGGAACGGGAACCACGACGCGAAATAGGCGGGATTGACCCAGGGATCGCACAGGATCGTCCCGGCCGTGGTGCGGATATGGAAGCCGGCGTGTCCGACGCTGGTGATCTGCACGAGCTTGTCCTCCTGACCAGTACCAGCCAACCAGGGTAGTGGTTAGGCCGTCACGTCACCGATGCAATAGCCCTCGCCGGTGGGGGCGACGGTGAAAGTTCGAGTCCGCGTGCCCCCGGGCGAGGTGGTCACCGGGACGTGAACTGCCAGGTAGTCGCCGCGAACCTGGTCGGATCGTAGCTCCTCACCGGCGTAGGAGGTGACATTGCCTACTTTGGCCGAGTCGCCGGTCAGCGGGGGTGCTGTGGGGTTGCCGGTGCCCTGCGGATCCCAGGTGGTGAGGGTTGCCTCGCAGGTCAGCGGATGGGTGGCTTCGATGTCGGCCGGGTCGAGTGGTTTGCCCGCGGCTCGCGCGAGGTAGCGGCGCACGGTGTGGCGCGCGTCGGCCTCGTCGTAACCGGGCTCGACACCCGCCGCGAACACCCGCCCGCACGCGTACCCGGTGGCGACGGACTCGCGCTCCACGGTGACGGTGGTGGTGCGGTTGCGCCAGGTGACGGTGTCGGCGGTCGCGGTACCTGGCCGGCTGAGCGCGTCCAGGATCGCCTGCGGGTCGGCGTACATGTCGGTGACCGTGCGCGGCGGGATCGTCCAGCACTTGTCCTGCAACTCGGCGATCGTGCCGGTCTTCAGGTCGACGGCCCAGCGGCGCACCGCGGTCACGGCGTCGGCGGCGCCGGGCACTGCCCCGACCTGCGGCGCGTCGGCGGGCAGCGGGGTCGTCGCCCCGGTCGGAGCCGGCTCGCCGGGCGCGATCGCCTGGGTGGCGGTCGACGTGGTTGTCGGCGCTGCGGTGGTGGTGCCCGCCGGGGCCGGATCGTCGCCGGGGATGCCCGAGACGGAGTCGCATCCGGCGATCAGGGCGGCGGTGACGGTGAGTCCCGCGGCCAGCGCGACGGCGCGGCGCGGGCGGGTCGGAGTGAGCGGGGTCGGCTGAGCGCGTTCCACGACGACGTTCCTCTTCCTGGGCCGGGGCACCCGCGTGTTTCGGCGCGGGCGGTGACTGGCGGGGCGAGCGAGCTCGCCGGGGATAGACCGGTGCGCGCGAAGCGAATTCGCCCCGCGCGGCAAACGCCGCGATCCGGCGGGGTGGCGCGCGAGGACGGCAGCCCTGCCGGAAGCGGCGATCTGCGACTACGCTAGCTGAATTGTGGAACCCGTCTACCGGTCGATCATCGGCCTGGCCCGAACCGTCTTCTTCCTCGAAGGTCTGAAGTTCACCGTCAAGGGGGCGGAGAACATCCCCGCCTCCGGTGGTGCCGTGGTGGCGATCAACCACACCGGCTACATGGACTTCACCTACGCGGGACTGCCCGCGCGCACCCCTGGTCGCTACATCAGGTTCATGGCCAAGCAGGAGGTGTTCGACAACAATATCTCCGGCCCGATCATGCGCGCCCTCAAGCACATCCCGGTCGACCGCACCGCCGGCGCCGACTCCTACGAGTCGGCGGTGCAATACCTGCGCGACGGCGAGCTCGTCGGCGTCTACCCCGAGGCCACGATCAGCCGCAGCTTCGAGATCAAGGAATTCAAGTCCGGCGCGGCCAGGATGGCACTGGAAGCCGACGTCCCGATCATCCCGATCGTCATCTGGGGCGCCCAGCGCGTCTGGACCAAGGGCTTCCCCAAGCGCCTCGGCCGCACCAACACCCCGATCTCGATCGCCGTCGGCACCCCTATCCAGCCCTACGAACCCGCCGCCGACCTCACCGCGGAGCTTCGCACCACCATGCAGCGACTGCTCGCCGAGCTACAGGAATCCTACGAACACGAGGCCGGCGCCTACTGGGTCCCACGCCGCCTCGGCGGTAGCGCACCCACCCTGGAGGAGGCCACCGCCCTCGACGACGCCGAAGCGGCCGAACGTCTCGCCCGCAAGGCCGCGCAGCAGGAGAACCCGGAAGCCTGACTTCGCCGCCACCCGGTCACCTGTCGCAGCGTCGCTGACGCAACGGCGGTGATCCGGGTGGGTGCGTCATCGCTCAGCGTGGCACCCGGCAGCGGCTCGGTGCGGGGAGCCTGCCGTGCAGATACGCCGCGGGTGGGACACCCATGAGGGTGCGGAAGTCGGCGGTGAGGTGGGATTGGTCGTAGTAGCCGGAGTCCGCCGCCAGGTGGGACCAGGGTGTGTTGCCCGCGTAGGCGAGGACGCGGCGGACGCGGTCGATGCGGGCGAAGTGCTTGGGGGACAGGCCGATCCCGGTGGCGAACAGGTTGCGCAACTGCCGTTCGCTGACGGCGAGCCGGGCGGCGAGATCGGGGATCGGCGGCGCGTCGTCGGCGGTGAGTGCCGAGATGGCCTCGCGCAGCACGATGCGGTGCGCGCGTTCGGTGCCGGATTCGGAGATTTGTTGCGGGAGAACGTCTTCCAGGTAGGCGATCGCCTCGTCGGCGGGCAGCTGGGTCAGTTCGCTCGCGGCAGAGCTCAGTGGTCCCGGCAGGTCGTCGAGCCGCACGACCCGGTCGGTGAGCTCACCAGCGGCGACGCCGAGCAGCTGACGGGTCACTCCGGGCGCCAGACGCAACCGCACGCACCCGGCGGGCTCGTCGGCCAGGGAGTACGACGCCTTCGACTGCGCTCCGACGACGAAAGCCGCTCTCCTGCCCGACTGTTCGGTACGCAGCACCACCGTCGTCGACGCCACGGGCGGATGGGCGAACGGCTGGGAGAGGTCGTCGTAGACGGGTGTACTGGTCAGCTCGGTGAGCCAGGGCCGCAGGGATTCCGGCGTCGGCACCGGTGTCTCGAGCTGGGCCGAGGTCAGATACTGCGTGCTCACCTGGTCAACAGTAGGTGCAGCGGCTCGCCTTGTCTGTGCCGGTTTTTCCTATAGCCGCAGGCAGGGGAGTTGCCATGCTCGTCGCATGATCCTGATCACCGGTGCGACAGGCACCATCGGCAGCGCCATCGTCCGTCAGCTCGTCGCCGAGGGCGTGCCCGTCCGGGCAGCCACCCGCGACCCCGATAACGCGGCATTTCCCGCCGGCGTCGAGGTGGTCCGCGTGGACTACCGCGAGCCGGACACCTTCGCCCCCGCGATGACGGGCATCGAGGCCGCGTTCCTCAACGGCCTCCCCGGCCCCGACGACACCGGCGTCGACGCCGCACTCGTCGCGGCGGCCCGCGCCGCCGGTGTCCGCCGGGTCGTGAAGCTCTCCGCCGTCGGCACCGGCGACCCCCGCCTCGGCACCCCGGGCTCCTGGCACGTCCCCGGTGAGGAAGCCGTGCGGAACTCCGGCCTGGAGTGGACGATCCTGCGCCCCAACACCTTCGCGTCCAACACCTTCAGCTGGATCGAACCGCTGACCACCGGTTCGCCGGTGCCGAACCTCACCGGCGACGGCAGACAGGCGGTGGTCGACCCCCGCGATGTCGCGGAGGTCGCCGCCGCAGCCCTGCGCACCGGCGCGCACGATGGCCGGACCTACACCCTCACCGGCCCCACCCTGCAGACCGGCCGCGACCAGGCCGCCGTCCTCGCCGGGATCATCGGCCGCCCGGTCCCCGTCACCGATATCGCCGAAGCCGACGCCCGCGCCTTCATGACGTCGGCGGGCCTCCCACCCGCCTTCGTCGACGGCGCCCTGATCGGCCAGACCTTCATCCGCGACGGCCACAACGAGCTGGTCTCCGGCGACATCGCCGAGGTACTCGGCCGCCCGGCTCGCGGCTACGCCGAGTGGGCCGCCGACCACCGCGCCGCCTTCGAGCCGGTCGTCACCGCGGGGTAGCGACACCCGGCCGGTGCACGGCCCGGAGCGGCGCTGCTCCGGGCCACACCCCGGTCAGTTCATGGTCAACACCCACGACCCGTTGCAACCCTTACGGTTGTTCAGGTCGTCGTCGTAGACCCAGTTGAACACGATCGGCGGGTTCGTCCGGACGTTCCAGCGTCCGGACGGCGAGGTCACCACCCGGCCGTTGCGGGTGAGCACCCCCACCTCGTCGTGGGAGAACGTCCACTTGCCCTTGCTGGTCGGGTAGTTCAACCGCAGCGTCACCTTGCCGCCCGTGTGGTTCTGGACCACCAGGCACGACCCCGGGTTGTTCCGGTCGATCGCGTAGTCGCCGTACTCGCCCTCCTCCACGTTCTCGCCACTGTCGGTGTACTCCACCGCGTCGGTGAAGTCGGCGTGCGCCGGACCGGCCCCCATGATGGTCACGGTGGTCACAGCGACACCCGCCGCTATCAGCCCCAGAGTCTTCATCCCGCTCCTCCTGTAGTGCCGGCGGTGTCTGCCGGCCCGCGAAAGAGCTTTCCGGGCAAGGGCTTCCGATTCCTTGTCGCGCGCTTAACGCGCGACTCGCCGACAAGGGGCTCCCGGCGACCTCACCGCGGCTGTCGAACAGCTGTGCGCATGGATTTCGTTTTTCCGGGAACACGCGCTAAAGTTTCTTCTCGCACGCCGAAGCCCCCGGTGATCCCGGATCGGGCCTCGAATTGCACGCGGATGTAGCGCAGCTGGTAGCGCATCACCTTGCCAAGGTGAGGGTCGCGAGTTCGAATCTCGTCATCCGCTCAACGAAAAGCCCGGCCGACACCATGTCGCCGGGCTTTTCCGGTTGTCAGCGCCGGGCGATCCGCTCGAGCGTCAGCGGCGGCAGGAATTCGCCGATCAGGGTGCGGCGCCACCATATTCGCTCGCGGAAGAGCTCTTTGGGCGTGCTGAAGTGGTACTCGTACAGGCGGGCGCGCAGGTAGTGCGGCGGTGCGTCGGGGAACGGGCAGTGCCGTACCAGCCGCAGCGTGTCGGGATCGTTGCACAGCAATCGCGCGGCCAGCGGCAGCGCCCACGACCGCGCGTACGACGGTGACAGCGCGGCGAACCACATCAGCCAGTCCAGCCGCAGGTGATAGGGCGCAAATTGGCCGGGGCGATGCCGTGGGTCACCCGGTTTGCCCTTGAACTCGTACTCGCGCCACACCGTGTCCGCGGTGAGGTGGGTGTCATCGGTGCCCTCGATCACGATCTCCTCGCGCACACGGGTGATGCTCCCGAAGGCGCCATAGGTGTTGACCAGGTGCAACGGGTCGAACGAGGCGTTCATGGCCTGACGCGAGGACAGCAGGTTGTCGATCGGCCAGAAGCTCAGCACGGTGACCAGCGCGACGTAGGCGAGCGCCGCCCCGATGAACCACGCCGGTGGCGCCGGCACCGGTGGCGCGTCGGGCAGCACCGGGTAGGTCCGCGCGTCGACGGCGGTGGTGGCGAGCAGCAGCGTCACCCAGTTCAGCCAGGCGAAATTGCCGGAGAACACCAGCCACAGCTGGGTGACGATGATGAGGCAGGCGGCCACGCTCGCCACCGGCTGCGGCATGAACAACCCGAACGGCACGACGAGCTGGGCGACGTGATTGGCCGCGACCTCCACCCGGTGCAGCGGCCGGGGCAGATGGTGGAAGAACCAGCTCAGCGGACCCGGCATCGGCTGGGTCTCGTGGTGGTAGTACAGGCAGGTCAGGTCACGCCAGCACCGATCGCCGCGCATCTTGATCAGCCCGGCGCCGAACTCCACCCGGAACAGCAGCCAGCGCGCGGCGAACAGCACGAGCAGCGGCGGCGCGACGGTGTCGTTGCCGAGGAAGATCGCCAGAAATCCCGCCTCGAGCAGCAGTGATTCCCAGCCGAAGGAGTACCACGTCTGCCCGACATTGACGATCGACAGATACAGCACCCACAGCACGAACCACAGCAGCATCGACGCCCACAGCGGCACCAGATCCGCGGCCCCCACCGCGACGGCCACCGCCAGCGCCGCCCCCGACCAGGCCAGGACGGCGAAGAACCGATCGGAGTAGTGCAGGTGGAACAGGCTCGGTGACCGGCGGAACGGGGTCCGCGCCAGGTAGCGCGGGATCGGCAGCATCCCGCGCTCGCCGAGGAGCGCGCGGAATTGCAGCGCCGCCGCCAGGAACGCGAGCGCGTAGACCACCGCCAGGCCACGCTGGAAAATCAGCCTGCCCTGCCAGTACTCCGGTGCCGGGAACCACTCCATGCACCCGCTCCTGGACGCGTCGAATTCTCCAGTTCGATTGTCTACCCGAGTGGCCGTTGCGCGAAACGGTCCCCGGTCAGCGCGCGGCGCAGTTCGCGAGTGTCCCAGTTCCCGGCGACACCGGGTCGCACTCGCAGATACTCGACGATGCGGTCGATATCCCAGCCGTGTGATTCGCGCAGACCCGCCCCGATCATGGCGAGGTAGCGAGCCGATGGACGCTGCAACACCACGGTTTCCGGGTCCCACGGCGCGGTGAAGACCAGGATCGGGATGCCGTCTCTGGTACCCGCGTGCAGCACGGTCTCGTAGCGGCCGGACCCGAGCCGCAGCACGCCGGCGGCGAGCACCCGCGGCAGGTCGAAGCTCGCGCCGGGGGTCTGGTACATCTCCTGGGCCAGCAGGTCGGCGAACTGGCCGACGGTGATCAGGTATCCGCGGGCCGCGGTGCCGGTCGGCCATCCGGGCGCCGGGTGATCGGCGTAGAACGCGACGCCGCCCGTCCACACCAGGCTCTGCCAGGCGAAATACAGGGTCCCAGGCAGCGTGAGGGCGGCGATGTCGGCAGGCGCGGTGCGGTCGACGAATCCCGGATAGGTGTGCCCGGTTCCCGGTGGCGTGCCGCCGAGGCGGTAGTAGTCGAACCGCGCGGCATGCATGTTGGAGCCGTATGCGGCGTACCAGACGTGCGGAGCTGTGGTCACGGGCTCACCTCGGGCAGGTCACGGTTCCGTGAGCGAAAGAAACGACATCGCTCGTACTTCCGATTGTTCCTTCGATGGGTCGGGAGGACACGGAGGGGACAGATCATGAGATCAGCAATCGTGATGGCCGCGCTGGTCGCGCTCGCCGGGGGGCTCGCCGCCTGTGACAGCTCGGACGGCCCGGCGATGGGCGGACAGGTGAGCGTCACCCAGCCTGCCGCGCCGCCAACTGGTGCGCCGGGCGCCGAACCGACAGTTGTGCCGGGCTCCACGGATCCGACGCCTGCCCTCGGCCCCAGCCCCAGCCCGACCGGCCTGCCCTCCCGGGACGACGCCACCGTCGACGCCCGCGACTACCAGCAGCGCGACAGCTACTACTTCCAGTCGCCCACCGGCAACATCATGTGCGGGATCGTCAGTCAGAGCACGCTCGGTGTCGGCTGCCAGCTCGGCCACGCGAATGTCATCCCGCCCCAGCTCCCCGACTGCACCGACGCCCCCAACCGCAAGGTCGCCGTCCACGTCTACGGCAGCAAAGCCGAATTCCTGTGCACCAGCCAGGGCATCTTCGTCGGCGAACCCGTCGACGGTTCGCGCAAGGGCGGCGGCAAGATCCTGAACTACGGCGACACCATCGTCGTCCTCGGCGCCGCCTGCACCTCCACCCCGCAAGGCATGCGCTGCGACGCGGGCGGCCACGGCTTCCTGATCTCCGCCGACGAGCAATCGCTGTTCTAGCGAACCGGCCGTGCCGCGTTGACTTCGGTGACGCGGCTGATTCCAGCGCACCAGTCGCGCGTCGGCGGCGAGACATAAGCGAGCAAACTCAGACTGTCACTGAGCCGGGCAGGAACGTTCACCTGCAACAGTGACTCCATATGTGCCACTCGGTTGCGCAGGCTGACAAGCCGTTCCATCCGGTCGTAGACGAGGTTCTCGATGGGAGTTCGCAACGACTGGTTTGCGACCGGGACGCCTTGCTGTGGAAACGCCTGCACCAGCGCGTTCGACCACAATTTCTGTCGCCCGGGGTTACCGGGCGCGGCGGGCGGCAACAGCTTCTTCCAGACGCTGAACGACAACTGGGCGAGCACGTCGTCGTGACTGATCGGCGCGTGCATCCGTGTATGTCCCGGTTCGCGACTCGCCTTTGCCCGCTTTGCGTGCGCGGTGGCCGGGCCCAGCGCGGTTCGCAGCAATCCCGACAGTGGCGGGGCCGGGCGCAGTGTCCAGTCCGTGCTGTAGGGCAGGCCGGCCGGGTCTGATCCGCGGGTCACGTTCCACGCACGAAGTCTCTCGTCGATGGCATTACGCACGACTACTTCCACTACCGCGAGAACCTCTTGAAACGCACTGCCCAACTGCAAGTTCCAGTGGTACAACGCGAGTGCGTGCGCGGGGTCGCCGCCGACCTCGGCGAGATAGGGCGCCAGACGTGGCGCGCTCAGGTAGCGGGTGACCTCGACGGTCACCGTGCGCTCAGACATGAAACCGGCCTCCGAATAGACATCGCTGGTGGTGACAACCGGTGCGATCCGGTGAAGCATCGGCTAGAATTACATCCGATACAGGAGACTCGAGCTCCTGGTAACACATGGGAACGCCCCGGAGCCGACGTGCTGCGGGGCTTCTCTTTTCCTCGGTATCGCATCCAACGTTGCCTGAGCGTCAGATCCTGCCGTCGGCGCAGATTGTCGTCGCTGGTTGTGCTCAGAATACGGGAAAGGGCGGGGCGGCAATAGGTTTGCCGCCCCGCCCGGTCGAAAGGCCTACTGTGCCGTCGACTTGAACCGGCGCAGGCGCAGGCTGTTGCTCACCACGAATACCGAGCTGAAGGCCATGGCGGCGCCGGCCAGCATCGGGTTGAGCAGGCCGGCCATGGCCAGCGGGATGGCGGCCACGTTGTAGGCGAAGGCCCAGAACAGGTTGCCCTTGATCGTGGCCAGGGTGCGGCGGGACAGGCGGATGGCGTCGGCGGCGGCGCGCAGGTCGCCGCGGACCAGGGTCAGGTCGCTGGCCTCGATGGCGACATCGGTGCCGGTGCCCATCGACAGGCCGAGGTCGGCCTGGGCCAGGGCGGCCGCGTCGTTGACACCGTCACCGACCATGGCGACGACCTTGCCCTCGGCCTGCAGCCGCTTGACCGTGTCGACCTTGTCCTGCGGCAGCACCTCGGCGATGACCTCGTCGATGCCGACCTCGTCACCGATGGCGCGGGCCGCGCGAGCATTGTCACCGGTGAGCAGGATCGGGGTGAGGCCGAGCGCGCGGAACTGCGAGATGGCCTGTGCCGAGGTCGGTTTCACCGCATCGGCGACAACCAGCACGCCACGTGCCTGCCCGTCCCAGCCGATCGCGACTGCGGTCTTGCCCGCCGACTCCGCTTCCGCCATGGCGGTTTCCAGCTTGTCGTCGAGCGCCAGCGACCAGTCGGCCAGCAGCTTCGCCCTGCCCACGATCACCGCGTGCCCGTCGACGACGCCCTGCACACCGAGACCTTCGACATTGGCGAAGCCCTCCACCGGCGGCAGCGTGCCGATCTCGTCCCGCGCGCCCTTGGCGATCGCCTGCGCGATCGGGTGCTCCGACGAATCCTCCAGCGCACCGGCCAGTTCCAGCACCCGGCTGCCGATCTCGCCCTCGGCGGGGATCACGTCGAGCAGGGTCATCTTGCCGGTGGTGACGGTGCCGGTCTTGTCCAGCACGATGGTGTCGACCTTGCGGGTCGATTCCAGCACCTCGGGACCCTTGATCAGGATGCCGAGCTGGGCGCCGCGACCGGTGCCGACCATCAGCGCGGTCGGGGTGGCCAGGCCGAGGGCGCACGGGCAGGCGATGATCAGCACCGCGACACCCGCGGTGAAGGCCGCCGCGATCGCGCCGCCGGTGCCGAGCCAGAAGCCGAGCGTGGCCACGGCCAGCGCGATGACGATCGGCACGAAGATGCCGGAGATCTTGTCGGCCAGCCGCTGGGCCTGCGCCTTGCCGGTCTGGGCGTCCTCGACCAGCTGCGCCATCTGGGCGAGCTGGGTGTCGGCGCCGATTCTGGTGGCGCGCACCAGGAGCCGTCCGCCGACATTGACGGTCGCGCCGGTGACGATGTCGTCGACGCCGACCTCCACCGGCACCGACTCGCCGGTGAGCATCGAGGCGTCGACGGCCGAGGAACCCTCGGTCACCACACCGTCGGTGGCGATCTTCTCGCCCGGTCGCACGACGAACTCGTCACCGACGGCCAACTGCTCCACCGGAATGCGCGTCTCGACCCCATTGCGGACCACCGCGACATCCTTGGCGCCCAGCTCGAGCAGCGCCCGCAGCGCCGCACCGGCCCGCCGCTTGGAGCGGGCCTCGAAGTAGCGCCCGGCCAGGATGAACGTGGTGACGCCCGCCGCTGCCTCCAGGTAGATGCTGCCGGTGCCGTCCATCCGCGCGATGGTGAATTCGAACGGGTGCGTCATCCCCGGCGTGCCCGCGGTACCCCAGAACAGGGCGTACAGCGACCAGCCGAAGGCGGCGAGCACGCCGATCGACACCAGCGTGTCCATGGTGGCGGTGGCGTGCTTCAGGTTGGTCCAGGCCGCCTTGTGGAAGGGCAGCGCGCCCCACACCACGACCGGCGCGGCCAGCGTCAGCGAGAGCCACTGCCAGTTGGTGAACTGCAGCGCCGGGATCATCGCCATCGCGATCACCGGGACGGTGAGCACCAGCGAGACCAGCAGCCGCGTGCGCAGCGAGGCCGTCGGGTCCGGCTCGGCGGCCGTGTCCTCGGCGGGCTCGGCCTGCTTCGGCGCGGGCAGTGCCGCGGTGTAGCCGGCCTGCTCGACGGTGGCGATCAGTTCCTCGGGGGAGACGTCACCGGTGAAGTCGACCCTGGCCTTCTCGGTCGCGTAGTTGACCGTCGCGGTGACCCCGTCGAGCTTGTTGAGCTTCTTCTCGATCCGGTTCGCGCAGGAAGCGCAGGTCATGCCACCGATCACCAGTTCGACCTGGCTGGTGCCCGGTGGTTGCGTCACGGTGGTCATGGGTGCTCCGTTTCGTTCCTGGTATCGATTCTTGCTGAGGGATTGCTGGTGGGCTACATCAGTGCCGTGGCTGCGCCGGTGGCCTTGCCCGAGTCGGGTTGAGTTACGTCAGTGCCCGTGGCCCGGGGTGCCGTGGTCGGCCGGTGCACTCGTCGGCGCGGGGTTGCTCGCGCCGGTGGCGTCCGGCTGGGCGACCCGCACCGTGAACTCGGCCGTGCGCACCACGCCCTGGTGCTGGAAGTCGAGGAACAGGCGGTAGTCGCCCGCACTCGGCGCGTTCACCACGAAGTCGACGCCGGGACCGGCGGGAGTGACCCCGTCACCGGGCGTGCCCTCGGGATGAACGTGCAGATAGGCGAGGTCGGCTGCCCGCAAGGCGACCAGATGACCGTAAGCCCCGAGGTAGGGCTGCAGGTCGGTGACCGGCGCGCCGTTGCGGCTGACCGAGAGCGTGACCTTCGACGCCGCACCCGGGCTGACGGTGCCGTTCAGGGCGACCGTGTACTCCCCGACCCGCGCGGTGGCCGCCGGGGCAGGCAGCGCCTGCACGTCGTAGTTGCCCGCGACCCGCAGATCGGCGCCGAGGGTCAGATTCGACCCGCCCGCCGGGGTGAAGTCGGCGAAGACGCGGTAGTCACCGGCCCTGCTCAGGTTCAGCGGGACAGACCAGGTCCCGGCCGGGTCCAGCACCGGATGCACGTGCTGGAAACCGGCCATGTCCCGCCGGACCACGATCAGGTGCAGGTCCTTGTCGTGGCTGGTCTCGTACTTGGTGACCGGGGCGCCGGTGGCGTCGAGGATGCGGAAGGCGACGGGTGTCTGCGCCGCGGTCGTGGTGTTCGGCTTGTCCAGGGCCAGCGTGTAGCCCTGGTCGGTGACCAGCAGGCCACCGGGCAGATCAGTGGACGGCGCCGCGCTCGCGTGCTCGCCGTGCCCGGCCGGTTCGGAAGGTTCCGGACCGACCAGGGCGCCTGCGGCCAGAGCGATCCCGAAGACCGCCGCGAGGCCGAGGGTGAAACCGGCGAACTTGCCTGTTGCGTTCATCGGGATGCTCCGTTTCGGGTTCAGTCGGCGAGCTGGAAACCGGCCGCGGTGACGGCGTCGGCGAGGGCGGTGCGGTCGGGTTCGGTGCCTTCGATGGTCACCGAGCCCGCGGCCAGGTCGACCTCGACGCCGGTGACGCCGGGCAGGGCGCCGACCTTGTCGCGCACCTTGTTGGTGCAGCAACCGCAGGTCATACCGGTGACGGTGACGGTGGTGCTCATGGTGGTGTTCTCCTCGTCGTCGATCTCAATCATTACCATACCCCCCTAGGGTACTTTGTCAAACAGTCGCGTCGGCCATCGCCGGGGTGCGCATGACCGCCGCGGTGATGCCGGCGCCTGCCAGGGCGAGCAGGCCAGCGCCGAGGAAGGCCGCCGAGTAGCCGTCGGTCAGTGCCGTTGCGTCGCCCAGTTCGCCCGCGCCGAATGCCGCGGCCACCGCGGTCATCGCGGCCAGGCCGAGCGCGGAACCCACCTGGTAGCTGACGTTGACGATGCCCGAGGCGAGACCGCCCTCTTCCGGTCGCGCCGCCGAGATGGCGGTGCCGAGCGAGGGGATGAAGGCCAGCGACATGCCGCCGGCGGCCACCAGCGAGGCGGGCAGCACGTCGACCCAGAAGTTGCCGGTGGGCCGAACCAGCGACATGATCCCGAGGCCGAGGCCGAGCACGATCAGGCCGGTGACGATCATCGGCTTGGCGCCGAAGCGCTGCATCGCCTTCGGGGCCAGCACCACCATGCCGAGCATGATCAGTGTGGTCATCGGCAGTAGCGCGGCGCCCGACGGGAACGCGCTGTACCCGAGCACCTGCTGCAGGTACAGATTGAGGAAGAACCACATCGGCACCCACGCGGCGGCCAGCGCGAACTGGGCGAAGTTGGCGGCGGCGAGATTCGGCGCGCGGAAGATGCTCAGCCGCATCAGCGGTTCGCCGCGGCGCGACTGGATGAAGACGAAGCCTGCCAGCAGCGCGGCGGCCAGCGCCAGCACACCCCAGGTCTGGCCCGAAGCCCAGCCCGCCTCCGGAGCCTGCACGATCGCGTACACCGCGGCCGCCAAACCGGCTGTCACAGTGACGGATCCGGCGATATCGATAGAGCCCTTGCGCGCGGGAGCGGCGGGCATCAGCAGCGGAACGGCGATCAACGCGAGCACCGCGATCGGGATGTTGATGTAGAAAACCCAAGGCCAGCTGATGTATTCGGTGATCACACCGCCGAGGAACACGCCCGCGGTACCACCGGCCGGTGCGGCCGCGCCGTAGACGGCGAGTGCCTTGGTGAGCTCCTGTGGCGAGCCGCCGAACAACATCATCAGCAGCGTGAGCGCCGACGGTGCGATCAGCGCGGCGCCCGCGCCTTGGATCGCCCGGCCGGCCAGCTCGAGGCCGACATTGCCCGCCGCGCCCGCGAGGACGGAGCCGACGGCGAGAACCAGCCAGCCCGCGCCGAATACCCGGCGCGCGCCGAGCAGGTCGGAGAGCCGGCCGCCGAGCAGGAGCAGGCCGCCGAAGGCGATCACATAGGCGTTGAACACCCAGGTCAGATTGCCGGGGGTGAAGCCGAGCTCGGCCTGCATCTTGGGCAGTGCGATCCCGATGATCGAGGTGTCCATGATGACCATGAACTGCGCTGCGGCGATCACCGCCAGCGCCCACCACTTCCGGGTGGATTGCGATTGCGTAGTCACGACTTTCGTCCTTTCGAGCAGAGTGCGTCTCGTGCTCGGTACCATACCCCCCTAGGGTATTAACCTGTCAAGCCTCCGGCGGGAAAGGATTCGGATAGCCGAACGCCCGGCCCGCGTCGTGGCGGACCGGGCGTACATGGCTGTGCCGGATCAGGATTCGGGGCGATAGGTGATCAGCGCGACGGCGGGCGCCGAGACCATCTGAACCTGCGCGCTTCCGTGGACGGAGATATGCGCGAAGCCGCCTTCGATGGCGACATGCGCGTCGCGCACCGTCGACGCCGGCTGCCCGTCGGCATCGGTCAGGGTGTAGCCGTCAACCAGCGCGACGGTGTCGGCGGCGCGCCATTTCGGGGACGTCGCAGCCTCTTTCGCGGGCGTGGGAACGAGCGGAAAGTCCAGCTCAGGGCGTGCGACGTGGTTGAAGTAGTTCGACAGCACGTTCAATGCCACATGCCCGACGGCCTCGGCCAGCTCGCCGTCGCTGACACCGCTGTTCCTGGCTGCGGCCAGCTGCTCGTCGCTCACCCGTCCGCCGGTGCGCAGCACCTCGCGCGCGAAGCGCAACACCCCTTCGGCATGCGGGTTGTCGGCATCGCCGGCGCGCGTCGCCGCGATCGCCTCCGGGGTGAACCCCATCTTCGCCGCCCGCATCGTGTGCGCGGAGACGCAGTACTCGCAACCGTTGTCGCTCGCGATCAGCAGGGCCAGTCGCTCGCGGGTCTTCGCGCCGAGCTTGCCGGCGCTCAGCGCATCCCGCAGGCGCAGATACCCCCGTAGGGTGGCCGGACTGTTCGCCATCGCGGCATAGAGATTCGGCACCCGGCCCAGCTGCCGGTGCACTTCGGCGAGTAGTTCGCCCTGTTCGGTATCGGCGGCGTCGGCGGTGACGAGGGGAAGTCGGGACATCATGTGCTCCAAAGTTTGTCGACGACGGTACTGATCGGTACCGAATGGAGACGGTACTGATCGGTTCCGTAGTTGTCGAGCAATTCGGTACCGATCGTTTCCGTTCTGGTACCGTGAGCGCATGGCGACACAGGCCAAGCAGCGTTTGCTCATCACCGCGGAAGAGCTGTTCTACGCCGAGGGCATCCGCGCCGTCGGCATCGACCGGCTGCTCCAGGAGTCCGGCATCGGCCGCGCCTCCTTCTACCGCCACTTCGCGAGCAAGGACGACCTCGTCGTCGCCGTCCTGGAAGACCGCGACCAGCGCTGGCTCGACTGGCTGCGCGCCTCGGTCGAATCCGTCGACGACCCCGCGGCCCGCCCGCTGGCCGTCTTCACCGCCCTCGCGGAACGCTTCGCCCGCAACGACTTCCGCGGCTGCGCCTTCATCAACACCATGATCGAAATGGCCGACCCCACCTCACCGGCCCACCGGGTAGCCGACCGCCACAAACGGCGCGTCATCACCTACCTCACCGAACTCCTCACCGCCGCAGACCAACCCGACCCAGACACTCTCGCCACCGAACTGGCCCTGCTCATCGACGGCGCCATCGTCACCGCCGTCCGCGAGAACTCCCCGGCCGCCGCCGACCGCGCGGCCGCCATCGCCGCCCGGCTGCTCGCCTGAGTGTCAGTGCGGGGCTGATCGCGGCTGGTGCCCGTCACACAGCTGGAGTCGCTGCTCGACGGCGGCATCGAGCAGCGACTCCGTGTGGGTCACCCGGTTGCGGGGCGCGTGCAGGCAGGCAACGCGGTGGCGTGGCTACTGCGCGTGCAGGTGACGGGCCGTCGGTGACGTGGGCACCGTCGCTGGATCGGGCGCGGTACCGAGTAGCCGGTCGGCCGTGCCGGAGGTGGTCACGGTGAACCAGTAGTGCTCGTTCTTGTAGTGGTGGTGGCGGTGGTTGCGCCAGATCGCCCGGTAGAGAGCGTGCTTGGGCTTGTAGTCGGTGTGGATGAGGTAGTGGGTCCACTCGTAGAGCAGGCCGAGGGTGGTGATCGTCAGCAGGAAGGTCAGGCCGAGGCCGAGGCGGGGGAAGGCCAGCAGGGCGATGGCGACCAGCGTGACGATGGTGAGCATCAGGGATTTGGGCGGGATGAACACCAAAGGGGTGTCGCGCGGATCCGTATGGTGCTCACGGTGTTTGCGCGCGAGCTCGCTGTCGATGGTGATCGGGCCGAGGTGGCGCGGCCGCCAGTGCAGCACTGTCACGTGGATGATCCACTCGGTCACCGGGAAGGTGGCGACGACGATCAGGGGAACGAGAGCGTCGGTGAGCCGCCAGTCGCCGACGGCGATGCGGGCCACCAGCGCGGCCACGAAAACCGCGGCGATCATCCAGGGCGACGGGTGCCGGACGAACTCGCGCGCCATCTCGCGCAGCGTCGCGCCGCGACGGATCGCGCCGGTCGCGCGGCGTTGCCCGGTGTCGATCGGGGTGTCCCCTGCCGGGGCGGTCTCGTGCGACGTCGTTGTCGGACGGTCATTCTTCATGGCGATTCCTCGGGTGGATCACGCCCCGTCGAGGGCGTGGATGAGAGCGGTGGTCGCCGGCCCGAGCAGTGCCCGGGCGGATTCGGCGGCCTTTTCCGGCTCGCCCGCGGTGATCGCGGCGGCCAGGTCTCGATACGCGCCACCATTGCCCACCTCGGCGGACATGATCGGCGCGAGCGCAGCCAGCGCGGGTTCATAGGCGGCGCGCAGCATGGAATACATCAGCCGGAACGCGATCGAATCGGCGAGATCGAGAACGTGATCCCAGAATTCGAGGGCGATCCGCTGCTGGGTAAGCGGGTCCTGTTCGGCGACAAGGGCGTCGACGGATTCCCGCAGTAGCGCCAGTTCGCTGTCGATCGGCGCAGTGGAGTTCCGACTCTCGCTCAGGTCTTTCCGGCCGCTGCCGGGAGCGGAACCCGAGGCGGCGCCGGTACCGAGCGATCGGGCCCGCCGAACGCGCACGGCCGCGAGTTCGGCGATCTTCGGACCGTTGTGCAGCCGCGCCTCGAGAATGCTGCGCGCCACCGCCGGATCGATGGTGTCGCCCCGAAGCAGCAGCCGAGGCAGCACTTCCAGCCCCGCACTCCGCCGATAGTCGAGCACCGTGGTGGCCTCACCCTGCCGCACCGACACCAGCCCCGCCGCGGCGAGCCGCTGCAACGCCTCCCGAACAGCAGGCCGCGAAACCCCCAGCGCCTCGGCCAACTGCCGCTCACTCGGCAACGTACTCCCCGCCACCAACTCCCCACCCAGCACTTCGGCGGCGATCTGCTCGAACACATCACCGGAAACCGAGCGCTTCACCACAGGAGTCCATGCCATACCCCGAGCATGCACCCAACAGGTCAAGAGGTCAAGTGGTCAGACCAGTTCCTTTGCCTCAGACGAAGCGTCGTTCCGTCATGATGTCCCGGTGGACAAACTTCTTGTGCTGGTCAACGGTCTGCCAGGCTCGGGCAAATCGACGTTGGGCCGCTCGTTGGCCCACACGCTAGAAGCTCAGTTCCTGTCCAAGGACATCGTGAAAGAGGCACTTGCCACCTGCGTCGACGACGCACTGACGATCCCCGAAATCGGCGGTATCGCGATGGACGCGCTGTGGGCACTCGCACGGGCGACGCCGGAAACCGTGGTCGTCGACTCGTGGTGGTTCAAGCCACGCGACCTGCAATTCGCCGCGGCGGGCATCAAGCAGTCCGGGGCCGATCTGGTGGTCGAAGTCTGGTGCGACGTCCCAGCCGAGGTAGCAAGAGTCCGCTATGCGTCCAGGCGCCGAACCGTGCTGCATCGGGACGAACAGCGCCTGGCTGAAGACTGGACGGTGTGGGCTGAGCAGGCCGAGCCGCTCGGGCTCATGCCTACCGTCGTCATCGACACGACCCGGCCAGTCGACTGCGCCGACCTTGCCAGGCGAATCAAGCTCGCAGCCAGCCCACTTCAGTTCTGAATGGTGCCCCGCACGACCCGAGGTCACGCAACGGGACATCCGGTCGGGATAGGGGCAGTCCCGCCGAGCCGGCCGGCAGATCGGACGGCCGCAGGGTCAGCTCGGGTCGGAGCCGCGGATGGCGGAGAGCCAGGTGAAGGTGGCGGCGGTGACGGTGGTGGCGCCGACGAAGGCGGCGATGCCGCCGTTCATGACGTAGATCCACAGGAGGCCCGCGATGGGGGCGGCTACTGCGGGCTGGATGTCGAGGATCAGGCGGCGGGGGATGCCGAATGTGGGTTCCTCGGTGGGGCGGCTCGGGTTGTCGATCAGTCTGCCCGCGGGCTCGGTGGTGCGGACCCGGCCGGAGGGGTAGAAGCGGGTGTCGCCCGCGCGGATCGTGCGGCCGGTCAGCTCCAGGTCGGTGGGGGTCAACGCGGACAGGCTCGGTTCGTAGAAAACCGGCTGCCACACCATCCGGTCACCACTGGTGATCTCCAGCCATGATCGGCTCACCAGCCGATGCTGCTGCCGGACTCGCTTCCCGCCCACCGTGCCGGTTGCCACGAGTCCGGTCGGGATGACGCCGAAGGCGAGTCCGAGCTGGTAGGTGGTGACAGCGAGGATCACCAGGGCGACCGCGGCGAGCGCGCTCAGCTGGTCGAGGTCGGCGAACGGCACCCACGCGGCGATGACCGCGAGGGTGCCGGAGGTGACCAGCAGTGGATAGGTGAGCGCGCGCGCCGGGCTCGAGCTGTGCACTGCTACTTCACGAAGCCGATCTTGGTGTAGTCCAGCGAGGCCAGTCCTGCCGCGCCGTAGTTGGCCAGAGTGTCACGCACCGCGACATTGCCGGGCGACTGCAGCAGCGGAATGGAATGGCCTTCCTCGAAGACCTTCCGGTCTACCTGGTTCGCCAGTTCGACCGCCTTGTCCGGATCGAGTTCGGAAATTGTCTGCTCGATCAGCGCATTGAGTTCCGGCGAGCCGATGCGACCGTAGTTGCCCTGCAGATCATCGGGGTAGTAGCCGTAGATCTGGGTCAGACTGCCGAGCGGGAATGGATCGCCGACCCAACTCCATTGTCCGACATCGAAATTGCCCGGCTGAATGTTCTCGGTGAAGAACCCCGCGCCCGGCTTGGTCTCGATGTTCAGCTTCACGCCGATCTGAGCGAGGTTCTGCTGGATGATCTGTGCGATCTGTACCCAGACGTCCTGGTTGTACATGACGTCGCGGATTTCGAGTTTGCGGCCGTCCTTCTCGCGGACGTCACCGTTGAGCTTCCAACCGAGAGCATCGAGCTCTTGGGCGGCGGCGGTCGGATCGAAGCCGAGGCTGTTGTCCTGATAGCCCTTCTGGCCGGCCAAGTAGATGTGGTTGTTGAGCGGCTTCGGGTCGGCAACCAGGCCGTTCTGAATGGCCGTGGCGATGCCCTGGCGGTCGATCGCCTTCGAGATGGCGACGCGCACACCCTGTTCGGCCAGGATCGAGCCGGGCGCGCCGTTGAATGTCAGGTGCGACCAACTGTTGCCCGGTGCTCGGCGAATCGCGATGCCGGGCGTGCTGCGTGCGGTCTTCAGCTCGTCGATGTTGGCGAGACCGACCGCGTCGATCTCGTTGTTCTGCAACGCGGGCAGAGTGGCTTCGCTGGACAGCACGCTGAAAGTGAACGTGTCGAGCTTCGGAGTATCGCCCCACCACTTGGGGTTACGCGCGAGCACGACTCGGCCCTGCGCGCGGTCGACCGACTGGACGATGAACGGACCCGCCGACAGCCCCAGCGCGTCGACTTGACTGTTGTTGAACGCCTCGGCCGTCGCGGTGGCCGACTTGGGGAACAGGAACGAATTGCCCGCGAACTGGCCACGCCAATCCGCGTAGTGCTCCTTGAACGTGATGACGGCCTGCTTGTCGTCGACGCCCCGCTCGACCTTCTCGACCCGATCGAAGCCGGAATTGTTGGCGATCAGATACGCCTTGTCGGCGCCGCTGAGCGCAGTGGCCTGAGACTGAATGTCCTCCCAGGAGATCGGCGTGCCGTCGGACCACACCGCCTCGGGATTGATCGTGTACGTCACCTGCTGTGGGTCGGTTCCGGTCAGCTGGATGTCGGTGAAGAAGTCGGTGTTGACCGAGAGATTGGCCGCCGCATCAGTGGTGAACGCCCGCGGCATCACCGGCCGCAGCAGAGCGGCGGTCCCGGCGTCGTTGCCGTCGTTGTGCAGCGCGTTCCAGTTCTGCGGCAGAGCGCTGGTCGCCAGCCGCAGGTTGCCGCCATCACGAAGTTCGCTGACATCCTTGGGATTGATGTCGTTGGTAGTGCCGAGCGCGGCGGAACCACCGGTTTCGGCACCCTCGTCCGATGCGCATCCGGCAGCGAGCACACTGACGATGACCAGTGGTATTGCCAGACGGGTTGTCATTGAACGAATCCGCATGGTCCGCTCCTTTCCGAAGGTTCGCTGCACGAGTGCGGCGGGTCGACAGCTACTTGACGAAGCCGATCTTGGTGTAGTCGAGCGAAGCCAAGCCTGCCGCACCGAAGTTCGCCAGGTTGTCCCGCACCGCGACATTGCCCGCGGACTGGAACAGAGGCAGGGAATGCCCCTCCTCGAAGATCTTTCGATCGAGCTCGTTGGCCAGCTGCTTCGCCTTGACCGGATCGAGCTCGGAGACGGTCTGCTCGATCAGGGCGTTGATCTCAGCGGAGCCGATGCGGCCGTAGTTACCCTGAATGTCGTCCGGGTTGTAGCCGTAGATCTGGGTCAGGCTGCTGAGCGGGAAGGGGTCGCCTGCCCAGAACCACTGGCCGACGTCGAAGTTGCCCGGCTGGAGCACATCCGAGAAGAGCCCGGCTCCTGGCTTCGTCTCGATCGTCAGCTTGACGCCGATCTGTGCGAGGTTCTGCTGGATGATCTGCCCGATCTGGATATTGGTCGGGTCGTTGTACATGACGTCGCGGATCTCGAGCTTGCGCCCGTCCTTTTCGCGCACGTCGCCGTTGAGCTTCCAGCCGAGAGCGTCGAGCTCCTTGGCCGCGGCCGTCGGATCGAAGGGGAGGCTGTTGTCCTGATAGCCGTCCTGGCCGCGCAGGTAGATGTGATTGTTCAGCGGCTGCGGATCTTGGACGAGCCCGTTCTGGACAGCGGTGACGATGCCCTGACGATCGATCGCCTTCGAGATCGCCACTCGAACACCCTGGTCGGCGAGGACAGAGCCGGGTGCGCCATTGAAGGTGAAGTGGCCCCAGCTGTTGCCGGGCGCTCGGCGAATCGCGACGCCCGCGGTGTCTCTCGCGGATTTCAACTCGTCGCGACTGGCGACGCCCACCGCATCGATCTCGTTGTTCAGCAGAGCGGGAACGAACGCCGAGCTGTCGAGCACGCTGAAGGTAATGGTGTCGAGCTTCGGCTTGTCGCCCCACCACTTCGGATTGTGCCCGAGGACGACCCGGCTCTGCCCCCGGTCGACGGACTGGACGACGAACGGTCCGGACGACACGGTCAGCGCGTCGACCTGGCTGTTGTTGAAGGCTTCCGCGGTGCCTGTGATCGACTTCGGGAACAGGAACGAGTTGCCTGCGAACTGGCCACGCCAGTCGGCATAGTGCTTTTTGAAGGTGATGACGGCCTGCTTGTCGTCGACACCGCGCTCGACCTTCTCGACGCGATCGAAACCGCTGTTGTTGGCGATCAAGAATGCCTTGTCGGCGCCACTGAGGGCCGCGGCCTGGGACTTGATGTCCTCCCAGGAAATCGGAGTGCCGTCCGTCCATACCGCTTTGGGGTTGATCGTGTACGTCACCTGCTGCGGATCGGTATTGGTCAACGCGACATCGGTGAAGAAGTCGGTATTCACCGAGAGCTCCGCTGCCGCGTTCGTCTTGAAGGCTCGCGGCATGACCGGACGCAGCAGGGCGCCGGTGTCACCGTCGTTGCCGTCGGTGTGCAGGTTGTTCCAGTTCTCGGGCAGGGAGGTCAGCGCCAGCCGTAGATTGCCACCGTCACGCAGTTCGCTGACATCCTTGGGGTTGATGTCGTTGGTGGTGCCGAGCGCCGCGGAGCCTTCCGCTGTGACCTCCTCGCCCACGCCGCACCCGGCAGCGAGCACGCTGACTATGACCAGTGGTATTGCCAAGCGGGTGGTCATTGAACGAATCCGCATGGTTCGCTCCTTTCCGATAGTTCGCTGCACAAGTGCGGCGCGTTTACCTCATGAGCCGGACGGCGTGAGTAGCTGCGGCTATTTCACGAAGCCGATCTTCGTGTAGTCGTACGATGCCAATCCCGGCGAACCGATATTGGCGAGGGTGGTGCGGGCGCCGTAGCTGCCGTCGGACTGCATGAGCGGCAGGGAGTGGCCTTCTTCGAAGACCATGCGGTCCACCTGGTTGGCCAGGTCGATGGACTTCTGGGGGTCGAGTTCGGTGAGGGTGCGTTCGATGAGGGCGTTGAGTTCGGGGGAGCCGATGCGGCCGAAATTGCCCTGCAGGTCGTTGGGGTCGTAGTAGTAGATCTGGCGGATGCTGGCGAGGGGGAACGGGTCGCCCTGGAAGGTGAATTGGGCGGCGTCGAAATCGCCGGGCTGGATGACGTCGGTGAAAAGGCCCGCGGCGGGCTTGGTGTCGAGGGTCAGGCCGACGCCGATCGCGGCCAGGTTCTGCTGGATGATCTGGGCGATCTGCACCCAGGTCGGGTCGTTGTACATGACGTCGCGGATGACGAGTTTGCGGCCGTCCTTCTCGCGGACGTCACCGTTGAGCTTCCAGCCGAGTGCGTCGAGTTCCTTGGCGGCGGCGGTGGGATCGAAGCCGAGGCTGTTGTCCTGGTAGCCCTGCTGGCCCTGCAGGAAGACGTGGTTGTTCAGCGGTTTCGGGTTCTCGACGAGGCCGTTCTGGATCGCGGAGACGATGCCCTGGCGGTCGATCGCCTTCGAGATCGCCACGCGCACTGCGGGGTCGGCGAGGATCGAGCCCGGTGCGCCGTTGAAGGTGATGTGCCGCCAGCGATTACCGGGGGCACGGCGGACGACGAGTCCTTCGGTGCCGCGGACCGTCTTCACGTCGTCGATGGTCGTGAGCAGGGCGAGGTCGAGCTCGTTGTTCTGCAGGGCCTGTACCCACGACGATCGGTCGAGCACGCTGTAGGTGATGGTGTCGAGGACCGGCTTGTCGCCCCACCATTTCGGGTTGCGGCCCAGGGTGATCCGGCCCTGAGCACGGTCGGTGGCGGTGATGACGAAGGGGCCCGAGGTGAGGCCGATCGCGTCGACGAGGCTGGTATTGAACGCCTCGGGCGTGCTGGTCACCGACTTCGGGTACAGGGAGCTGTTGCCCGCGAACTGGCCGCGCCAGTCGGCGAACGGGGTGTTGAAGGTGAGGATCGCCTGGCGGTCGTCGACGCCACGCTCCACCTTCTCGACGAACTCGAAACCGTAGGTGATCGCGATCAGGTAGCGCTTGTCGCGGCCGCTGAGCGCGTTCGCCTGGGCGGCGATGTCCTCCCAGGTGATCGGCGAACCATCCGACCACACCGCTTTCGGGTTGATCGAATAGGTGACCCGCATCGGGTCGGTGCCGGTCAGCGCTATATCGGTGAAATAGTCGGTGTTGACGCTGAGCTGTCCGGCCGCGTCGATCTCGAACGAGCGCGGCATCATCGGCCGCAGGATGTCGGCGATCTCGCCCTCGTTGCCGTCGTTGGACAGCGTGTTCCAGTTCGCCGGATACGAGGTGGTGGCCAGCCGCAGATTCCCACCCTCGCGCAGCGCGTCCAATCCCTGGGGATTGATATCGCTGGTCGTCCCGAGCGCATCGCTGAGACCGGTCGCCGACTCCTCACCCGCCCCGCACCCCGCCACGATCATCCCGGCCGCCACCACCACGGCGGCGCAGCGCAGCCGGCCGCGGCGACGGGACTGCATTCCTCGGGATCTCATGGCGCCTCCTGGTGCTCAGCCGCTGACGACGGGTTCCGGGACTGCCGCGATCAGCGCGCGGGTGTACTCGTGCTGAGGATTCGCGAAGATCTGCTCGGCCGGGCCGGATTCGACGATCTTGCCGCGCAACATGACGGCGATGTCGTGGGCGAGATTGCGGACCACGGACAGGTCGTGCGAGACGAACAGGTAGGACAGTCCGCGCTCGGCCTGCAGGTCACGCAGCAGATTCAGGACGCCGGCCTGGATCGACACGTCCAGCGAGGAGACGGGTTCGTCGAGGACGAGCAGTTGGGGGTCGAGGGCGAGGGCGCGGGCGATGCTGATGCGCTGTTTCTGTCCGCCGGAGAAGTCCGCCGGGTAGCGCTCGGCGTGTTCGGGGCGCAGGCCGACCTGGCGCAGCAGCTCCGGGACCCGGCGGTTGACCTCCTCGCGCGAGCGGCCGTCGATGCGCAGCGGCTCGGCCAGCGCGTCGAAGATCGGCAGGCGCGGGTCGAGGGAGGAACTGGGGTCCTGGAAGACGATCTGCATCTTGCGGCGGATCTCGCGGGTGCGGTCCCTGGTGAGGCTCGCGACGTCGGTGCCGAGGACCTCGATGCTGCCCGACTGCGGGCGAACCAGGTCCATGATCTGGGACAGGGTCGTCGACTTGCCCGAACCGGATTCGCCGACCAGGGCCAGGGTGCGGCCGGCGCGCACGGCGAAGCTGATGCCGTCGACGGCGCGAACCTCGCCGGTCTTGCGGCGCAGCAGCACGCCGGAGGTGAGCGCGAAGGTCTTCACCAGGTCGGTGACCCGCAGGACGACATCGGAATCGGTGGCCTCGGGCCGCGCCGGTTCGGGGATCTCCTTGCGGTAGGCCTCGAACAGCTGGGACGTGCCGACCTCGGCGGTACGGATGCAGGCCGCCGAGTGCCGGGGCGCGACCTTCTCCAGCGGCGGTTCGGCGGCGGTGCAGTCGTCGATGGCGATCGGGCAGCGCGGCGCGAACGAGCAGCCACGCGGCAGATCGTGCATGGCGGGCGGCGCGCCGACGATCGGGATCAGCGGCTTGCGCGGCGGGCCGTCCATGCGCGGGATCGAGCCGAGCAGGCCCACCGTGTACGGCATCCGCGGCGCGGTGAAAAGCTCGGTGACCGGCGCGGTTTCGACGACCTTGCCCGCGTACATGACCGCGACCCGGTCGGCGATCGTGGCCGCGATGCCCATGTCGTGGGTGATCATGATGACGCCGGCGCCGGTGATGTCGCGGGCCTTGCGCAGCAGGTCGAGGATCTGGCGCTGCACCGTCACGTCGAGTGCGGTGGTCGGCTCGTCGCAGATGATCAGCGCCGGATCGTTGGCGATGGCCATGGCGATCACCACGCGCTGGCGCATACCGCCGGAGAACTCGTGCGGGAACGCCCGCGAGCGCAGGCGCGCGTCGGGGATGCCGACGAGTTCGAGCAGCTCGATCGCGCGTTCGTCGGCTTCCTTGCGGCTCATCGAGCCGTGCGCGAGCAGCGCCTCCGCCACCTGGTCGCCCACCCGGTACACCGGGGTCAGCGCCGAGAGCGGGTCCTGGAAGACCATGCTGATCGAGGAGCCGCGCAGCTTCGACATCTGCTTGTCGCCGAGGCCGAGCAGCTCGCGACCGCGCAGCCGGATCGAGCCCTGCACGCGTGCCTGTTCGGGCAGCAGGCCGATCACGGCCAGCGAGGATACCGACTTGCCGGAACCGGACTCGCCGACGATCGCGAGCACCTCGCCGTCGCCGACGGTGTAGTTCACCCCGCGCACGGCGTCGACGCGGCCTTCCTCACCGGGGAAGGAAACCCGCAGGTCGGTTACCTCGAGCAGGGGTGCGGTGGACGTGGTCATCGCTTCTCGGCTTCCTTCAACTCCACCTGCGCCTCGTCCTTCTGCTCGGCGACTTCCTTGCGCGCCCTGCGGGCACCGCGGGCGCCCGGGTCGAAGGCGTCACGCAGGCCGTCGCCGACGAGGTTGGCGCACAACACGATCGTGATCAGCAGGCCACCGGCGAACAGGAACAGCCACGGGTAGGTCAGCGCGGACTTGGTGCCCGCGGCGATCAGCGAACCCAGCGACACATCGGGCGGCTGGACACCGAAACCGAGGAAGCTCAAACCTGTTTCGGCGCTGATCGCGGCGCCGACGGCCAGCGTGGTGTCGATGATCAGGATCGAGGCGATGTTCGGGATGATGTGGCTGATGATGACCTTGTGCGTCGGCGCGCCCATATACCGTGCGGCGCGGATGAATTCGCGTTCACGCAGACTCAGGGTGAGGCCGCGGATGATGCGGGCCGAGATCATCCAGCCGAACACGCTGAGCAGCACGATCAGGATCGCGATCGAACCGGAACCCTTGGTGCGCGGGGCGAACAGCGCGATGATGATGAACGCGGGGACGACCAGCAGCAGGTCGACCAGCCACATGATGGCCCGGTCGGTCCAGCCGCCGAGCAGCCCGGCCAGCGCGCCCGCCGTGGAGGCGATGATGCTGGAGAACAGCGCTACACAGAATCCGATGATCAGCGATTTCTGCAGGCCACGCATGGTCTGGGCGAGCACATCCTGGCCGATTTGGGTGGTGCCGAACGGATGCTCGGCGCTCGGCGGCTTCAGTAGCGCCTTGTAGTCCATCTGCTGGTAGTCCCACGCCAGCAGCGGGGGCAGCGCGAAACTGACGATCACCAGCAGGAGCAGGATCACCGCGCCGACGACGGCGGGCTTGTTGCGCAGGAAACGGCGCCAGACCAGCTTGCGGCGTCCGGCCGCGACCGCCTCGGGGGCGCCGACGACGATGATTTCGGTTTCGGTCACGAGACACGCACCCTCGGGTCGAGCAGGGCCAGCACGACATCGGAGAGCAGACCCGACACGAGCACCACCAGCCCGGCGAAGGTCGCCACCGTGACGACGATGTACAGATCCTGGGCGTTGATCCCGTCGATGAACCATTCACCGACGCCGTGCCAGCCGAAGATCTTCTCGACGAATGTCGCTCCGGTGATCAATCCGCCGAGGCTGTAGGCGAACAGGGTGGCCATCGGGATCAGGGCGGTGCGCAGGCCGTGTTTGTACAGTGCCCGATTGCGCGAGAGCCCCTTCGCCCGAGCCGTGCGGATGAAGTCGCTCTGCAGGACGTCGAGCATGGCGTTGCGCTGGTAGCGGCTGTACCCGGCCGCGGCGCCGAGCACCAGCACCAGTGTCGGCAGTACGAGATGCTGTGCGCGGTCGACGAATTGGTTCCACAAGCCGACGACCTGGGTGGCCGAGGTCTCGCCGGTGTACAGGAAGATCTGGGTACCGGTCGCCGTGTTGATCTGCAGCGCACCGTATTTCAGCAGAGTCGCCAGCAGGAATACGGGGGTGGAGATGATCAGCAGCGAGACGACTGTCGTGAAATAGTCGCTGAACCGGTATTGCCGGATCGCCCCTGCCGCGCCGATGAGTACACCCAGGAACGTGCCGATGACCGAACCGAGGATCAGCAGCCGCAGGCTCACCGCCACCCGTCTGCCCAGTTCCTCGCTCACCGGCTGGCCGGCCAGCGTCGTCCCGAAATCCCCTTGCACGACGCCGCCGAGCCAGGTGAGATAGCGCTGAGGGATCGGCTCGTCGAGGTGCAACTGCTCGGCCTTGGCATCGATCACCGACTGCGGCGGGCGCGGATTGCGCTGCTCGAGACTGTCGAGCGGGCGGAAGGTGAGCGAGGCCAGGCTGAACGTCAGGAACGAGGCCAGCAGCAAGAGCACGACGTAGTTGAGCGCGCGCCGCAACAGAAAGCCGGTCATCAGTCCCCTCTGGATCGGGTATTCAGGCCCTGATCATAAGGACAGTCCGCCGTCCCCGCGTGGCGACGTGCGGCAGGATGGAATGGATGACGCCCCTGCACCCGAAACCGAAGTTGGTGGCCACCGATGTCGATGGCACGCTGATCGACGACGCGGACAAGGTATCGGCCCGCACCAAGTCCGCCGTCAACGCGCTCGTCGCCGACGGCGCCACCTTCGTGCTCGCCACCGGCAGGCCGCCGCGCTGGATCGATCCGGTCGTCAGCGAACTCGGGTACGCGCCGCTCGCGGTGTGCGGCAACGGCGCTGTCATCTACGACAGCGCCAACGACCGCGTCCTGTCCAGCCACACCCTCGACGTCGAGACCCTCGGCTGGCTGGCCGAACTCGCCGAACACGCGCTACCCGGCTGCGGACTGGCCACCGAGCGCGTCGGCGCGAGCGCGCACGACGCCGCCACCCCGCAGTTCGTCAGCTCGCCGAACTACGAGCACGCCTGGCTCAACCCGGACGACACCGTCGTCTCGCATGCCGAGGTGATCGAGTCGCCCGCGATCAAGATGCTGATCCGGCTGAGTTCGGCCCGCAGTTCCGCGATGCGCGCCGCGCTCGCGCCGCTGATCGGGGATCGCGCCGAGATCACCTACTCCACCGAGAACGGGCTGATCGAGCTGGCGGTGCCGCGGGTGACCAAGGCGTCCGGGCTGGCCGAGGTGGCGCGACGGGTCGGCGTCGACGACGCGTCGATCGTCGCGTTCGGCGACATGCCCAACGACGTGCCGATGCTGACGATGGCCGGGCACGGTGTCGCCATGGGTAACGCGCATCCGGAGGCACGTGCCGCCGCGGACGAGGTCACCGGAAGCAATATCGACAATGGCGTCGCGATGGTGCTCGAACGCTGGTGGTCCTGAGCTGGGCGATTGATCACCACGCTGTCAGGTGAGTATCGGCCGAGAGGCCTGCGCCACCACGGCTTGGTGATCTTGGTCGGACAAGTAACGGCCGGTGCCCTCGGGTGGAGGGGCACCGGCCGTTCTTCGCCATGACCGGGGGTTAGCCGACCGGGGCGGGCTCTGCGGCTACCGGAGGCTGGGCCGGTGCCGGATCGACGGGTACCGGGTCGGCCGCGCCGGGTGCGACGGCCTGCGGGTCCGTGGGGACCGGCGGGCCCGCGGGGGCGGCCGGTGCGGGTGCGGCGGCCTGTGGGCCGGCGGGGGCGGCCGGTTCCGTCGGTGAATTAGCGGGGGCCGCCGGGGTCGCGGGCACCCTCGACGTGGGCGCCGTGGTGGCGGGCGCCTGTTCGGGCTTGGTGTTCATCCCCTCCATCTCTTCCTCGTAGGTCTCGTTGTAGGTCTTCCAGAACGTGGTGACGATGCCGGTGAGCTCGTTGAGCACCAGCGAACCGTTCTGGAAATCGGTGCGCAGACCATCCGGTACGAGGTACGCACTGCCGGTCGGCAGGCCGAGCACGCCCGCGTCGGCACCCAGGCTCAGGTAGCGGTCCAGGATCGCGCCGACCACCTCGAAGACCTGGCCGTTCTCGCCGGAGAAGACGTAGCCGTTGGCGAACTTCGCGTACTGGCGGCCCTGTGAGCCCGACAGCAGATCCGACTGCGGCGCGCCGAGCGGACCGTCGACGCCGCCGCGGCTCACCCAGTGCCTGGCGATCTCGTTCTCGCCGGACAGCCCGAGCAGCTTGTCGACCAGGGCGCCCAGTTCGGCCATGTTGCCCTGCTGCGGTGCGCGGGCCTGCTGGCTCGGCGGGCGGGAAGGCGTCGCGGGTGAGGAATAGGTGCCCGCGTTGCCCGCGGCGATATTGCGGATGCGGTCCATCAGGGCGTAGAGGGCGTCGCCGGGGCAGTCGGTGTTGCCGACGTCGCGGTGGGCGAACACCACCGGCAGGTCGACCGCCTCGTCCAGGGCGTACGGGGTGAACTCGGTGCCCTCGGAGTACATCGTGGTGTGGCCCTTGGGGTTCAGCCCGGCGAGCTTGGTCCGCCAGCCGATGAACTTGCCGATCGCGTTGAGTGAGGCCTCGCTCGGGGTCTCTGACTCGTAGTTGCCCATCACCGCCACGCCCGCGGTGTTCTCGTTGAAACCACCCGCGTGCGCGCCCTGCACCGCGCGATCGAGACCGCCATAGCGACCCTCGAAGATCTGGCCGTACTGGTCGACCAGGGCGTTGTAGCCGATGTCGCACCAGCCGAGGGTTTCGGCGTGATAGGCGTAGATCGCCCGGACGATGCCCGCCGACTCCGCGCGGCTGTATTCGTTGCGGCCTGCCGTGTGATGCACGGTGACGCCGCCGACACCATCGTCGTAGGTGGGTTCCTCGCAGCGGATCGACTCGTCGGCGCCCCACTGCGCGCGGGTGATGACCTTCGGTCCGCCGCCGGGCAGCGCGGCCGCGACGTCGGTGAGTCCGGCGTCGATGGCGGCGCGGCCGGGGTTGATCAGGATCGCCTTGAGCGCGGCCTCGGTGAGGTGGGCCGGGTCGTGGTCGGGGGCCGCTGCCGGCTTGCGGGTCACCAGCATCTGTACGGCGGTGGTCTCGCCGACGTAGATCGGCTCGGTGCCGGTCAGTGCGTCGGCGGAAGTGTGGTCGGTGGCCCTGGTGTCGAGCGGATCGGCGTCGTACCAGGGTCCCCAGTTGCCGTCCTGCTGCCGGGCGCGCAGCTTGGTCGTGGTGTTCACCAGGTCACGCGCGGTGACGGCGACCATGCTGAACGGGGTGTCCTGGGTGAGCTCCTTGACCTGGGCGCCGACCTGGTCGACCAGGTCGGCGGCGACCGCGCCGGGGGAGAGCGCGGGGGTGTCGGGAGTGGTGCCGGGTTCCAGGTTGGCCGGATCGGCGATGAACTTGATGCCGGCCGGACGGTGGGCGACCGGGGCACCTGCGGGCGGAGTCGTCGCGGGTGCGGCCGGGGCTGGTGCGGCAGATGTCGGCGCTACGGGCGCTGCGGGAGCCGGAGCCGCGGGCGCCGCCGGGGCTGGTGCCGCGGGTGCCGGTGCCCTTGGTGCGACCGGTGCTGCCGGAGTTGGTGTTGCGGGGGCGGCCGGTGCCGCGGGTGCGACCGGCGCTGCGGGGGCTGGTGCCGCGGGTGCGCCGGGCGCTGCCGGTGCTGGTGCCCCTGGTGCTGCCGGAGCTGGCGCTGGCGCGGCCGGGGCCGCGGCGGGCGGCTGTGTCGCAGGCGCGGTCGGGACCGCGGTGCTCGGCGCCGGTGGACGCGCGGGTGCGCCGCCCTGCTGGGCGGGTGCCGGCGCGGCGGTGGTCGTCGTCGGCTGCGCCTTTGTCGGTATCGGCGGCAGCACGATCTCGGTCGGCAGCGCCACGCCCGGCGGAACGGGCAATCCCGGCGGCACCGGAATCGAGGTCGGCAGCGGCAGCATCTGCAGATCCGATAGGTGCAGATCGGGTAAGTCGAGACCGGTCAGCTCGCGTAGCGGGACAGTGATGTCGGGGACGGAGGTCAGCGCGACCTCGGCCAGCTGTGCGGGCACCGCCTCGAGCTGGTCGTTTGTGCTGCGGTAATCGGTCGAGTCGCTCAGCGCGAAGGCGCCGACAGGAGCGGCGACGGCGAGCGTGGTGACCACCGGGAGCACGTAGGAACGTTTCGGCTTTCGATTACGCACGTGCCTTCTCCAATCAGGGTCGAGCTCGTAGACCTTGGTGGTTCAGGGGCCCATCACCGGCAAGTGATGCTTGCTTCCTCTTGCCTCACACACCACACTAGTTAACATACGTCACATATCTAAACCTCAACTTGAGGATTATGTGATTGCTCGAATGTAGCCTTCGGAACCCGCTCGGCGGTGACGACATGCCGACGCGAGCTCCGCCGGTCGAACCACCGAACCGTGGGAGCGCAGGATGAGAGCGGACACCAAGATCAACCGCAGTACCCGCCGAGGGACAAGGCGACGCAGCGTGCCGATGCTGCGGACCCCGCCACTGCCGGTCCTGGTCGGCGGCACCGCACTGGCGCTGACCGGCGCGATCGGGCTGTGGCAGATCCTGCCCGGCCAAGTCGCGCCGACGGTCGGAGCAGGCCACGGGCGCGGGATGAGCCAGGTCGGCGCGTTCGACAGCGCCAGGGAAGGCTGGACCGCCGAGGAGATCCTCGGGCACTACTACCCGGGCGCCGCCCTCGGACAGGTCGGTCCGACCACCATCGGCGTCCGGCTGCAGGCCCAGGACGACGCCACCCTCGACACCTTCGCCGCCGCCGGCGCGCAGGTCGCGGGCCGGATGATCGGACCGGGCGAGGCCGCGCACCTCACTCCGCTGCCGGACGGCGGCGCGAACGTCGTGGTCACCACCGGCTGCGACGGCGAGGTGCTGTGGCAGGCCGCGACCGACGATCCGTTCGTCTACCCCGTCGATGCCGGGCCGGGCAGGCCCGCCGACGAACACCTCACCCTGTGCGGCGGCACCGCCTATCGCGGCGCGCTCGGCGTCGCGCTGGAGGGCGGCGCGTACCGGACCGTCAACCAGGTGGACCTCGACGACTACCTCGCCGGGCTGCTGCCCGCGGAAATGCAGGCGAACTGGGCCGATCAGGGTGCGTTCGAGGCCTTGCGCGCGCAGGCGATCGCCGCCCGTTCCTACGCGCTCGCGGAGAACCGCTACGCCTACGCGCAGACCTGCGACACCACCGATTGCCAGGTGTATCCCGGTACGGTGAAAGAGGATTCGCGCACCACCGAAGCCGTCGCGGCGACCACGGGCACGGTGCTGCTGCGCGACGGGCTGATCCTGCGCTCGGAGTACTCCGCGGCTCCCGACGGCGGCAGGCCCGCCGATATCGAGACCTTCGCCGTCGGCCCCGCGCCCGACGAACTCGTCGAAACCGCACCGGCGCCACCAGCTCCCACCTCTCCGACCGAGCCTGACCCGACGATCGAGCCTGACCCGACGATCGAGGCACTTGCGGGCGAGAGCATCATCGACGCCGAGTACCGGCGGATCGGCGGTGCGCAGAGTGCGATCGGCGCGCCCATCGGGCCGGAAATGCAACTGCCGCAACGGGCGGGCACCTACCGGCTGTACACGAACGGTGTCATCGTGGCGACGAAGACGCTCGGCGCGCAGGTCGTCGACTTCTCGACGCTGCTCCAGCTCGTTCCGGGCGCGGGTGATCAGCTGCCTCCGTCGGCGTCGGGGGAGCCGAAGGTGACGACGCCCGAAGGTTCGGCGCCAATGGATGCCACGCCGGGCGCGCAGATCCCGGCCCAACCCGGCGACCCGACGCTGGGTGCGGGTGGTGCGCCGACGGCTGACGCGCCGACGCCCGGTGCGGGTGCTGTGCCGCCGGCAGGTGCGCCTGCGCCGGTGGCTGGTGTGCCGACGCAGGCTGCGGCTGGCGCGCCGGTGGCTGGTGTGCCGCTGGAGACGCCCGTGTACGGCCAGGCGAATCCGGCTGCCGCGCCGGGGATCTATGGCGGCGAGTAGCCCGGCGTAATCGTGCAAATCGGCGCGCTTCGATCAGATATCTGACTGCCGCAGCTCGAATTGCACGATGACGCCGGGTTAGTCGAGGGCGGTGTCGTCCAGGCCGACAGCCAGGACACGCAGCAGACCGGCGAGTTGTTCGCGATCCTCGGCGCCCAGCGCCGCGAGCAGCCGCTGCTCGTTCTCCATATGCAGTGGCAGCAGGCGGTCGACCAGTTCCCTGCCCTCGTCGGTGAGCTGGACGAAGACCGACCGGCGGTCATCGGCCGACGGGACGCGCCGGACCAGGTTCTTCGCGGCCAGCCGATCGATCCGGTTGGTGATCGCGCCGGAGGTGACCATGGCGGCCCGGTTGAGCGAGCCCGCGGTCAGGCCGGTGTCGCCGCCGGAGCGGCGCAGCGTGGCCAGCACGTCGAACTCCCAGAATTCCAGGCCGTGACCTGCGAAGAAGCGTTTGAGGTCCTGCTCGAGGACGCGCGAGAGCCGGGTGATCCGGCCGACGATCGCCATCGGCGACACGTCGACATCGGGGCGTTCGGCCCGCCAGTGCGCGGTGATCAGGTCGACGGCATCCCGCATGCGCTTTCCTCTCGGTTGAAACTCTTAACGTTCATCTACTTGACGCTGAGCCATCCCGCCGGGTAGATATTTCAATGTTGAGATTATCAATCAGGAGTGAACATGACCACCGCAACCCGCCCGACCGGCTACGCGGGCACCCTCGCACTCACCGCCCTCACCCCGATCGTGTGGGGCTCCACCTACGCCGTCACCACCGAATTCCTGCCACCGGACCGGCCCCTGTTCACCGCCCTGATGCGCGCCCTGCCCGCGGGCCTGGTGCTGCTGGCGCTGACCAGGGTGCTGCCGCGCGGCATCTGGCTCGGCCGCGCCGCGGTGCTCGGCGTGCTCAATATCGGCGCGTTCTTCCCGCTGCTGTTCCTGGCCGCGTACCGGCTGCCCGGCGGCGTGGCCGGGGTGCTCGGCGCGGTGGCGCCGATGATCGCACTCGGCTTCGCGGCCGTGCTGCTCGCCGAGGCGCCGACCCGGCGCAAGGTGATCGCCGGGGTGATCGGCGTCTTCGGCGTCGCGCTGGTCGTGCTGCGCGGTAACGCCGAGCTGGACACGATCGGTGTCGTCGCCGGACTGGCCGGCGCGGCGGCGATGTCGGCGGGCACCGTGCTGACCAAGAAGTGGGGACGCCCCGACGGCGTCGGTCCGCTGGCGATGACCGGCTGGCAGCTCACCGCCGGTGGGCTGTTCATCCTGCCGCTCGCGGTGCTCCTCGAAGGCGCTCCGCCCGCGCTCGACGGTGCCGCCATCGGTGGCTACCTGTACCTCGGCATCATCGGCACCGCGCTCGCGTACTGGCTGTGGTTCCGCGGAATCTCGCGTGTGCCCGCGACTTCGGTGGCGTTCCTCGGTCTGCTGAGCCCGATGTCGGCCGCGGTGATCGGCTGGATCGCCCTCGGTCAGGCGCTCACTCCGTTGCAGATCCTCGGCCTCGTCATCGCTCTCGCCGGCACCGTGCTCGGCCAGATTCCGCCGAAGCCCGCGCCGGTGGTGGCTGAACCGTTCCCGCCCGAGGACATCGACGACGCCGCTGTCGCGATCACCGAGGTCGCGGTTCTGCCTGCGCCGGAAGCGGTTTCGGCGGCCGAAGCTACCGCCCGCTGAGTAGCCGGTCGGCTCAGCCGCGCATCGCCTGCATCAACTGGTCCTCGGTGAGGGCCGGAACCGGCAGGGGGTGCGCGGCTTTCGCGCGCAGGCCGTCCAGGATCAGGGCGAGGTTGCGGCGCCAGAGCTCGGGGGCGACGCTCGCCGTCGCGGCGACGACACTCGTATGCGACCAGGTGATGAAGGCGATGTCCTCGAGTGTCCAGTCAGGGCGCAGCGCTCCGGCCTCCTGAGCGCGGGCGATGATCCGGCGCATCAGCGCGTGACCGTGCTCGCGTGCCCGCTCCAGCGCGGCGCTCGGTGGATTGCGCAGGGCGAGCTCGCCGAGGATGCGGTCGCTCGCCTGGAGTGCGCAGATCCGCTCGACGAGGAACGTGAACGACTCCCACGGGTCGGTGAGTTCGAGCGCCTGCTCGGCGATCGCGGTGCCTGCCTCGACCCGGTCGGCGACGGCGGCGGCGATGAGGTCGTCGCGGGTGGGGAAACGGTTGTAGAGGGTGCCGATCGCGACGTCGGCCCGCGCGGCGATGTCCTTGAGCGGCGCGTCGAGCCCGCGTTCCTCGAAGAGCTCGCGGGCCGCGGTGACCAGCGCGTCGCGGTTGCGCTTGGCGTCGCTGCGCAACGGCTTGTCCTCGGGCATTCGCCGATCCTACAAATCAGCGGTGCGATTTATCTTGAGCCATGGTTCAAGTTAGTGCTACGTTGCCGATAACTGAACCATCGCTCAACTTAGTGAGGTAGTCGGATGAGCACGCTCGCGATCTTCGGATACGGACCCGGGCTGGGCGCGGGAACGGCGCGGCACTTCGGTCGCAACGGATTTCGGGTCGCGGTGATCGGCCGTGACCCGGACGCGGCCGCGGAACGCGCCGAGGCCCTGCGCGCGGACGGGATCGAGGCCGAGGCGTTCGCCGCCGACATCACCGATCCGGCGCAGCCCGCGGAGGTCATCGCACGGGTAGCGGAGAAGCTGGGGCCGATCGAGGTGGCGGTGCACGCGGCCGCGGCGGGGATGTCGATCCGCAGCGCGTCCACCCGCGATGTCGACCCGTCGGCGCTGGAACTGCCGTTCGCGCTGAAGGTGTATTCGCCGATCCAGCTCAGCCGCGCGCTGCTGCCCGCCATGGTCGCGCGCGGCAGCGGCGCCCTGCTGTTCTCCTCGGGCGCCTCCGAGGCGAATCTGCAGCCCTACCTGGCCAATATGGGTGTCGCGCTCGGCGCCCAGCGCGCCTACGTCCGCCAGCTGGCCGCCGAACTCGACGGCACCGGCGTCTACGTCGGGCTGCTCGCGATCGGCGCGCTCATCGAGAACAGCGCCGTCCAGCGGCAGGTCGACGCGCATCCCGAGCTGATCCCCGCCGGGCTGGAACTGCCGCGGATCGGCAACGACGAACTCGGCGCGCGGTACTGGCGGATGTACACCGAACGCGACACCGTCGAGGTCGAGATCGGGTTCTGACTTTCGGTGTTGACTTTGACGTAACGTCAACTTGCAGACTGGAGACACCGACGAGAAAGGGAGTGGTCATGGCGGGTGAATGGTCCATCCAGGACCTCGCGAAAGCCGCGGGCACCACCAGCCGGACGCTGCGCCACTACGGCCAGCTCGGGCTGCTCGAGCCGAGCCGGACCGGCGCCAACGGCTACCGCTACTACGACCAGAACTCCCTGATCCGCCTGCAGCGCATCCTGCTGCTGCGCGAACTCGGCCTCGGCCTCCCGGTGATCGCCGAGGTCCTCGCCGGTGAACAGGACACCGCGGGCGCCCTGCGCACCCACCTGGAACTGCTTCGGCAGCAACAGGATCGGATCGCACGCCAGATCGAGTCGGTGTCCACCACGTTGCACAAGACCGAAAGAGGTGAACCACTCATGGCCGCAGAGGTTTTCGACGGCTTCGACCACACTCAGTACAAGGATGAGGTCACCGAACGCTGGGGCAAGGATGCCTACGAAAGCGGCGACCGCTGGTGGCGTTCGCTGACCGAAGACGGCAAGAAGGCGTTCCTGCAGACCCAGCTCGACATCGCCGCCGACTTCGGAAAGGCCTATGCCGCTGGACTTCCCGTCGATGGCGAGACCGTCCAGGCGATCGTCGCCAGGCACCGCGCCTGGCTCGGTGACGGAACGCAGGGCCGCCCGGTGACCGACGAGTACCTGCTCGGACTCGGCGAGATGTACGTCGCCGACCCGCGTTTCCGGAAGAACTACGACGTGCACGGCGAGGGGACGTCCGAGTACATCCTCGACGCGTTCCGCGCGTACGTCGCGGGGAAGTCCGCCTGACGAATGACGGTCGGGTGACCGGAATACAGTGCGACAGCCGCGCTCGGATGACAGCCGTCCGGGCGTGGCTGTCGGCGTGATCCGCACTCGACCGCCGAGGTGCGAGACAGCGGTAGGCTTCCCCCGCGCCCGGATGCTGGGCGTTGGACACTGTTTTGGTATCTCGGGGGAGCTATGAACCATCAGCCAAGACCGCAGGGCTTTCCGCCGCAGCGTGGTACGGACCGTACGCCTCCCGCATCGGCAATGATCGCGGGAATCGGTGCAATCGTCGGTGGGCTGGTCGGACTGGTCCGGGTGCAGATGGGGTACGCCGGGCTCCGAGTGGTCGAGGAAATGCGGGATCCCACGAGCGAAGTCGACTGGGATGGGCTCGAGTTGGAGAACCAGCTCGAACTCGCCACCGGCGCGGTTTTCCTCGTGCTGCTCGGCCTGGGCGGAGCGCTGTTGCTCGCGCGGCGCGCGGCCGGGCTGACGATGGTGATCATCGGCGGCGGTCTCGGGATCTTCGGTTGCCTCGTCCCGCTCGCGACGGCGAAGTACGCCCAGACGCAGGTCATCTATGTCGGGCTCGCGCTCGCTTGCGTGGTGCTGCTGGTCATGGCGCTACTTCCGGCGACCCACCGCTGGATCGATGCCCGGCCGAGCGGTCCGTCCGCACCTGCGAACACCCCGCGATCGGCCGTTCCGCCGTATAACTGACGGCGACGTCGACAAGTAGCGGGGACAGTGGTGGATCAGGTGCGGCCGGAGCGGCCTTCTCGCGCGGTGACCGCGCTGGTCGCGGGATGGCTCGGGGTGCTGGTCGGTGGTGCGGGAATCATCGTCGGCACGGCGACGGCGGTGGTGCTGGCGCTCGGACGTGAGATCGAGCTCGATTACGTGGGGGCGGGGATCGTCGGCGGGCTCGGGGTGGTCTATCTGCTCGGGGCGTTGCTGTTGTTGCGGCGGCGGATGCTGGGCAGGCGGATGCTGGTCACCATGTCCGCGGTGATGGCCGGTGCGACATTGCTGGTCATCGTGCTCAACGGGTCGAGTCACGGGTGGCGGTTGGGGCCGCTGGATTTCTGGCTCGCGCTCAATGTGGTGATCCTCGTGCTCAGCCTGAGTGAGCCGACGCGGCGCTGGACCACCACGCGTCGGCACGGCACGGGATAGGTTCTGAGCATGGTCGTGCAGGAAACGAAGTCGACAATCGGTGACGTGACGGCGATTACCGCCGTGTGCTGCGCCGCCATCGCCGCCGCGGCGAATCTGCTCGGCACTGTGATTCTCGTGCGCGCCTTTCTCGCCGACCCCGACCGGCTCGACGACTCGCTGACCCTGTTCACCACGCTCGGCGCGCTGGTGGCGGCGTTCGCGTTCGGCTACGGCGGGCTGCTGCTCGCGCGGCGCGACCAGACCGGCCGGTGGGTGCTCATCGTCGCGGCGAGCGCGCAGGTCGGCCTCGGTGTGCTCGGCCTGCTGGCCACGCTCGTGAACTACGACTCCGAGTACGGCATCCACTGGTTCGCCGAGGAGCCGGTGATCCGTTCGATTCCGATCGGCTTCGGCGGGGTACCCGGTGCCGTGACGGCGATCGTGAACCACAGCTGGGCGGCGGCGCTGGCCGCCGTCGTCCTCGGCGCGCTGGTGCTGCTGCCCGCGGCACTGCCGTGGACGGCGGCCTACGCTCGGCCGGACCACGCTGTCGGGCCGACCGTATAGTTTCGGCGGGTCAGCGTCGGACAGCGGCGCGGGCACGTCGGTTCGGGCGCGTAGGTGTTGAAGACGGCTTCCACGAGGGGGATTCGCAATGGGGTATCCGTACGGCCCGCAACAGAGCAACGACCCGTACGCGGGCGGCTACGCGCAACCAGGCTACGGCGCAGATCCTTACGCCCAGCAGGGCTACCCCGCGCAACCGCACGGCGCACCGGCCTATGGTGTCCAGTCCTATCCGGCCCCGGGCCACGAATATGGTTACGGAGCACCGGTTTACGGAGCCGCCCCCTACCCGGGCTACGGTCAGCCCCGGGCCGGCGGCGGAACCGCGATCACTGCCGCGGTGATCGCACTGCTGCTGTCGTTGATCTCCCTGGGCGGCCTCGGCATCGGCTTGGCGATTCTGCTGAGCACCGACGCCACGAGCGCTCGGGACGAAGCGGGCCGTGAGGAAGTGGCGATCGGCCTCGCGATCGGCTCAGCCCCAGCTCTGCTGTTGCTGCTCGGCTCCATCCTGCTGTTCCGGCGCAAGACCGCAGGCCGGGTGCTCCTCATCCTCCTTTCTTCGATCAGCCTGATCGGCATCGGATTGTCGGCGGGAGCCGCGATCGTGGAAAACAGTGCGGAAACCGGCTACGAAACCACTCCGGCCACACTTGTCGGCGCCGTCATCGTCGGAGCGATTCCCCTGCTGATCCTTGTCATGGCCGCAGCCCCGTCCACCGGCCGCTGGATCCGCGCAGGCCGCCAGCCCGCGTACCCTCCGTACCCGTACAACTGACGATCCGCGCGAACACGGGGGACAACGCATGAGCCATCCATCCGGCCACGATCCGAATGCGGGTGCGGCTCAGCCGGTCTCGCCAGGCAATGGCCTGGCGCCCGCGACCGTGCGCTACGGCCATGACCACCCGCTGCCCGCCGGTGCCAGCGCGGATCAGCGAGTACCCGCGATCGGCTATCCGAGCTCGCCTGCAGGCCCGGCCGGGGCTATGCCCGGGGTGTTCCCCGGGCAGCCCTATCTCGGATCGGCGGGCCCAGGACAGCCGGCCGGTGAATGGTGGCAATCGCCGGCTACGGACGCGAGCGTGCTGCCCGGGATGCCGATGGCCGGATATCCGGGACATCAAGGGTTTCCGGGTGCCCAAACGCGGGCGAGACGTTCCGGCACACGGGGCGCGCTCACACACCGGGCGGCGATCGCGCTCGCCGTGGTGCTCGCCGGGGTTGCTGCCGGCGCGACGGTCGGCGGGTTCAGGGCGATCCAGCTGATCGGCTCCGGTTACCCGGACGACACTCGCCGAGTCCTGGCCATGACCCTGGCGCACCTGGTCGCCGCGCTGCTCTGGGTGGTTGCCGCGCTGCTGCTCGCGCGGCGGGTGAAGGCAGGTCGGGCGATGGCCGGCGTCCTCGCGGTGGGGTATCTCGCGTTGAACGTGCTCGGGCTGGACTCGATATTCACCATCATGCTGCACGTCGTCATGATCGACGCGGGCTGGGGTGACAGTCTGCTTTTCGACGACGAATCTGGGAGGCGGATCGCCGGGGCGGGGGCTGTGCTGTCGGTGCTCATGCTCATCCTGATGCTGGTCTCGGCAGCCACCACGACCCGGACGCAGGGTCGACGACCTCCGCAGGTGCCATCCGGCTTCGCTGGACAGACACCGCACGGGGCGATCCCCGGTGGATACCCCCACGGACAAGCGATGCCCTATCCCGGTGGATCCGTGCAGGGACAGGTCACTCCCTATCCCGGCGCCCCGCCGCACCACCCCTACCGCTGAGGCGGCCGAATCGACCCAGGTCAGGCCCAGGTCGGTGACTCCGCCGGGACAATCTGCGGTCTTCCGATACGCTGGGCACCCGTGACCGTCGCATCGTCCCCGGGTAACTCCGTCAACGCAGATTCCGCCACTTCGGCAAACCAGTACGACCTGATCGTGGTCGGCTCCGGCTTCTTCGGCCTGACCGTCGCCGAGCGTGCCGCGAACCTGCTCGGCAAGCGGGTGCTGGTGATCGACCGCCGCTACCACCTCGGTGGCAACGCCTACTCGGAGCCGGAGCCGGAAACCGGTATCGAGATCCACAAGTACGGGGCGCATCTGTTCCACACCTCGAACAAGAAGGTGTGGGACTACGTCACCCAGTTCACCGAGTTCACCGGGTACCAGCACCGCGTGTTCGCGCTGCACAAGGGCCAGGCCTACCAGTTCCCGATGGGACTCGGCCTGATCTCGCAGTTCTTCGGCCGCTACTTCACCCCCGAAGAGGCCAAGGCGCTGATCGCCGAGCAGGCCGCCGAGGTGGAGACCGCCGACGCGCAGAACCTCGAGGAGAAGGCGATCTCACTGATCGGCCGCCCGCTCTACGAGGCGTTCGTGCGCGACTACACCGCCAAGCAGTGGCAGACCGACCCCAAGGAACTGCCCGCGGGCAACATCACCCGCCTGCCGGTGCGCTACACCTTCGACAACCGCTACTTCAACGACACCTACGAGGGCCTCCCCAAGGAGGGGTACACGAAGTGGCTGGAGAACATGGCCGCCTCCGAGCTCATCGAGGTGCGCCTGAACACCGACTGGTTCGACGTGCGTGACGAGATCGTCGCGGCCAGCCCGGACGCTCCGGTCGTCTACACCGGCCCGCTGGATCACTACTTCGACTACGCCGAGGGCGAGCTGGGCTGGCGCACGATCGACTTCGAGACCGAGGTACTCGAGATCGGCGACTTCCAGGGCACCTCGGTGATGAACTACAACGACGCCGACGCCCCGTACACCCGCATCATCGAGCCGCGCCACTTCCACCCCGAGCGCGACTACCCGACCGACAAGACGGTCATCATGCGCGAGTTCTCCCGCTTCGCGCAGACCGGCGACGAGCCGTACTACCCGATCAACACTCCCGAGGACCGCGCCAAGCTGCTGGCCTACCGCGAGCTCGCCAAAGAGGAGACCGCCGGGAAGAAGGTCCTCTTCGGTGGCCGCCTCGGCACCTACCAGTACCTGGACATGCACATGGCGATCGGTTCGGCGCTGAGCATGTTCGAGAACGTGCTGCGCCCGCACCTGGAGTCCGGCGCGGCCCTGGTGGACGAGGCGTGAGCGCGCCGGTGCTCGACGACGTGACCACCGAGACGCGAGCGAAGGCGCTGCTGCAGCGGATCATCCTGCCGCGTCCGGGCGAGCCGCTCGACGTGCGGACCCTCTACCTGGAGGAATCCACCACCAACGCGCGCCGCGCGCACGCCACCAGCCGGACCGCGCTCTCGATCGGCGCCGAGTCCGAGGTGTCGTTCTGCACCTACTTCAACGCGCTGCCCGCCAGCTACTGGCGGCGCTGGAGCGTGCTGAACTCGGTGGTGCTTCGCCTGGAACTGGCCGGGCACGGCCGCGTCGACGTCTACCGCTCCAAGGCCGACGGCTCGCGAATCCATGTGCAGGGCAAGGAATTCGCTGTCGCCCAGGGCGCGGAGTCGGTGACCGTGGCGTTCGAGACCGATCTCGGTCCGTTCGAGGACGGCGGCTGGATCTGGTTCGACATCACCACCGACACGGCGGTCACGCTGCTCGCCGGTGGCTGGTACGCGCCGCAGGACGCGCCGGGCACCGGCACCATCGCGGTCGGCATGCCCACCTTCAACCGGCCGACCGACCTGGTCAAGACGCTGGCCGCGCTGGGTTCCGACCCGCTGGTGCTCGGCAATGTCACCAAGGTGATCGTGGCCGACCAGGGCAACCGCAAGGTCGTCGACGAGCCCGGCTTCACCGAGGCCGCCGCGACCCTCGGCGACCGGCTCTCCATCCACGACCAGCCCAACCTCGGCGGGTCCGGCGGCTACAGCCGGGTGATGTACGAGGCGCTCAAGACCGACGCCGAGTTCATCGTCTACATGGACGACGACATCGAGATCGAGCCCGACTCGATCCTGCGCGCGCTCGCGTTCTCCCGGTTCGCCAAGTCGCCGCTGCTGGTCGGCGGGCAGATGCTGAACCTGCAGGAGCGTTCGCACCTGCACAGCATGGGCGAGGTCGTCGACCGCGGGATCTTCATGTGGTCCTCCGCGCCGAACGTCGAGTACGACCACGACTTCTCGAAGTACCCGCTCAAGGACCGCGACAACTCCAAGCTGCTGCACCGGCGCATCGACGTCGACTTCAACGGCTGGTGGACCTGCGTGATCCCGCGCCAGGTTGCCGAGCAGATCGGTCAGCCGCTGCCGCTGTTCCTCAAGTGGGACGACGTCGAGTACGGCCTGCGCGCCCGCGAGGCCGGCTACCCGACCATCACCCTGCCCGGCGCGGCCGTGTGGCACATGGCCTGGTCCGATAAGGACGACGCCATCGACTGGCAGGCGTATTTCCACCTGCGCAACCGCCTTGTCGTCGCCTCGCTGCACCTGCCCGGCGACGGCAAGCCGATGATCGTGAACACGGTCAAGGCCACCCTCAAGCACCTGCTGTGCCTGGAGTACTCGACGGTCGCCATCCAGAACGAGGCGATCCGCGACTTCCTGGCCGGGCCCGAGGGCCTGTTCGACCTGCTGCCGAGCGCGCTGGGCAAGATCCACGCCATGCGCAAGCAGTACCCGGACGCCGTGGTGCTGCCGTCATCGACGGAGCTGCCGCTGGCCAACCGGCACGGCGTCGGCGCGACCGGCGAGCCGGGCAACCCGATCGCGAAGGTCGCGCGCCTGGCCAAGGGCGTCGTGCACAACTTCCGCAAGGCCGACCCGGCCGCGCACGAGACACCGCAGCTCAACGTGCCGACGCTGGACGCGCGCTGGTTCCTGCTGTCCCAGGTCGACGGCGTCACCGTGACGACCGCCGACGGGCGTGGCGTCGTCTACCGCAAGCGCGACCCGCGCAAGGCCGCCGAGCTCCTCAAGGAAGCGATGCGCCTGCGTAAAGAGCTCACCGCCCGCTTCCCGGAGATGCAGCAGCGCTACCGGGCCGCGCACGCCGAGCTGACCAGCACGGCGGCGTGGGAGAAGACCTTCGGCCTGAACGGAACCCAGAAGTGAACGCGATCAACCCCGAACTGCCCGAGCTGGAGCTGGCCGAGGAAGGCTGCGGCGGTGAGTGCGCCTGCGCGTGCGGCGACGACGAGTACATCGAGGTTCCGCTCGAGGTCGGCATCATCAACACCGTGCAGACGACCATCGGCACCAACCCGGCCGTCGTCTCGGCCGCGCGCGGCATGTCGCACTTCGGTGAGCACGCGCTGGGCTGGGTCGGCATCGCCGCGGCGGGCTGGCTGGTCGACAAGCGGCGCCGTCGGCAGTGGGCCGGTGTCGCGGTCGGCGCCGTCGGCGCGCATGCCGCGTCGATCGTGATCAAGCGGATCGTCCGGCGCCCGCGTCCGAACAGTCCTGCGGTGCAGGTCAACGTGTCGACGCCGAGCAAACTGAGCTTCCCGTCCTCGCACGCGACCTCGACTACGGCGGCGGCGGTGTTGCTCGGCAGGTTGACCGGGCTACCCTTGCCTGCGGTGCTCGTGCCGCCGATGCTCCTTTCCCGGGTCGTGCTCGGTGTGCATTACCCTTCCGACGTGCTCGCCGGTTCCGCATTGGGTGCCGCGTCGGCAGCTGCCGTGCTAGCCGCCGAAAAGAGACTCCGACAGTGACCGCAACCGAAAGAACCTTGGCTGAGATGAGCGAAGAACCGTCCGCCGCCGTCCTCGACGAAGGTGTTGTGAAGGGCCCGCCGAAGACCCTCGTCGGTGGCGTCGTCAAGGCCATGCGCCCACGTCAGTGGGTGAAGAACGTCCTGGTGCTCGCCGCGCCGCTGGCCGTCGGGCCGGAAGCTGTCGGCGACGCGGGCGTGCTTGTGCACGTCGCGATCGCGTTCGTCGTGTTCTGCATGGCGGCCTCGGGCATCTACCTGGTCAACGACTCGCTCGACGTCGAGGCCGACCGGGCGCATCCGACCAAGCGGTTCCGGCCGATCGCCGCGGGCGTCGTCCCTGTCAACCTGGCATACGGGCTCGCCGCGGTGCTGCTGATCGGCTCGATCGCCGGTTCGTTCCTCGCGTCCTGGCATCTCGCCGTGGTGATGGCCATCTACATCGCCATCCAGCTGGCCTACTGCCTCGGCCTCAAGCACCAGGCCGTGCTCGACATCTGCATCGTTTCGTCGGGCTTCCTGCTGCGCGCCGTCGCCGGTGGCGCGGCGGCGAGCATCGCGCTGTCGCAGTGGTTCCTGCTGATCATGGCGTTCGGTTCGCTGTTCATGGCGGCGGGCAAGCGCTACGCCGAACTGCAGATCGCGCTGGAGACCGGCGCGAAGATCCGCAAGTCGCTGCAGTACTACACGCCGACCTACCTGCGCTTCATCTGGACACTCGCGGCCACCGCCGTCGTGATCTTCTACGGCCTCTGGGCATTCCAGCAGGACGAGCTGCGTGACACCCAGTGGTACTCGATCTCGATGATTCCGTTTACCATCGCAATCCTGCGTTACGCGGTCGACGTCGATGGTGGCGAGGCCGGTGAACCCGAAGAGATCGCGCTGGGGGACCGCATCCTGCAGTTCCTCGCTATTGCCTGGATCGGAGCGGTAGGTGTCGCTGTCTATCTCACCTGACGAGATCGTGGTAGCGGAGCAGGAAACAACCGAATACGAGCGGCTACACGACGACGAGCAGTCGGCACGCCCTGCCGCGCGTTTCGCGATTCTGTCCCGCGCCACCTTCGTCGGTGGGGTTGTGCTCGCCGTCGTGTTGTTCGCGGTGGGTGCCTGGCAGCGGCGATGGATCGCCGACGACGGCCTCATCGTGCTGCGGACGGTGCGCAACCTGCTCGCAGGCAACGGCCCCGTCTTCAACATGGGCGAGCGGGTCGAGGCCAATACCAGCACCGCGTGGACGTACGTGGTCTGGTTCTTCAGCTGGCTCACCCAGGCCCGGCTCGAGTACGTTGTGCTCGGCGTCGCGCTGGTGGCCTCGCTGCTGGCGATCGTGTTCGCCATGCTCGGCACCGCCCGGCTGTGGGGCGGCAGCACAGGTCAGCTGCTGATCCCGGCCGGTGTGCTCGTCTACATCGCGCTGCCGCCCGCCCGTGACTACGCCACCTCCGGACTGGAGAGCGGCCTTGTCATCTGCTGGATCGGGCTGCTGTGGTGGCTGCTGATCCGCTGGAGCCAGGCGGCGGTGGTTCGCGTGCCGAGCCTGCTCGGGCTGGTCTTCCTCGCCGGTCTCGCGCCGCTGATCCGGCCGGAGGCCACCCTCATCGGCGCGCTCGCGCTCGGCATGATCTTCCTGACCCCGATGCCGCGGTTCCGGTACGGGCCGATCGTGCTGCGCGCGCTGATCGTGTTCGTCGCCGGGATCGTGCCGGTGGCCTACCAGATCTGGCGGATGGGCTACTACGGCCTGCCCTACCCGAACACCGCGGTCGCCAAGGACGCGGGCGGGGCCAAGTGGGGCCAGGGCATGAAGTACCTCTGGGACCTGGTCGGCCCGTACTACCTGTGGATTCCGCTGCTCGTGCTGCTGATCGCCGGTGCGGTGACCGCGGTGGCGCGTGGTATCACGGTCCGGCCGACGTGGTCGGTCGCGGGGTTCCGGACCTGGCTGCGCTCGCCCAGCGCGGTCGTCGTGCTGGTCCTGGTCAGCGGTCTGCTGCTCACCGTCTACGCGATCCGCGTCGGCGGCGACTTCATGCACGGCCGGATGCTGCTGACCCAGCTGTTCCTGCTGCTGTTGCCGGTGGCCGTCGTGCCGATCCGGCTTCGCACGTTCAGCCCCCGTGACTGGTCGACGGTCGTCGTGCTCGCCGCGTTGCTCGGCACCGCGGGCTGGTCGCTGTACGCGGCGAGCACCACCGCCATCAAGACCGGCACCAAGATCAGTTCGTCCGGCATCGTCGACGAGCGCGTCTACTACGTGCTCAACACCGGCAGGGATCATCCGATCCTGGCCGAGGACTACCTCGACTATCCGCGCATGCGGGCGATGGTCAACGACATCGCGGCCAACCCCAACGGCGGCCTGCTGCTGAACTCGCCGTCGTTCACGTTCTGGTACCTCGACCCGCCGCCGCAGCCGATCCCCGAAGGTGGCGCCGGGCACACGGTCTACTTCCTGAACCTGGGCATGACCAGCATGAATGTGCCGCTGGACGTGCGCGTCATCGATCCGATGGGCCTGGCCTACCCGTTGGCAGCGCATTCGGACCGGCTCGCCGACGGCCGCATCGGGCACGACAAGAGCCTGTACCCGGACTGGGTGGTGGTCGACTCGGGCATGGTCGACATCCATCCGTGGATGCCCTGGTACATGGACGAGGACTGGGTCACCCAGGCACGCACGGCGTTCTCGTGCCCGCAGACGCAGGCGCTGATGCTCTCCACCCGTGACCCGCTCACCGTCGACCGGTTCAAGCACAACCTGCGCCATGCGCTGACTTTCGCGAAGTACCGGATCGACCGGGTGCCGAAGTACGAAATCCAGCGATGTGGGCTCGTTGATCCCTTCCCCGAGCCTCCCCGCTGAAGTACTCTCCTTGCGTCACACTGGGCTCATGGGTACCCATGAGCCCAGTGGTTACACCCCTGTTCAGGCTTTTCTTAGTGGCGAACACCATTAAATCTCTTTTCGGTAACGTCCGGCTATCGATGTAGCGATATGGTCAACGAGGAACTCCGTCGGCGCACTGGTGTGCCGGTAGTAAGTCGGCGGTCATTGCAACCGCGGTTCCGCGCGAACCGCACGAGGAAAGGCCAAAAACAGAATGCGTGGCGGACGTCTAAGAGCCAGGGGAGCCGGCTGGCTCAAGCGGTCGGTGCTGGTTTCCCTGGCGGTTGTGCTGCCGCTCGGCGCATCGGTGGCAGGTCCCACCGGTACGGCAACGGCGGCCTTCGACCCCAGCGGCTTCGACTTCTGGGTCGACTCCGAGATGGGCCCGATCAAGTCCAGGATCTTCCGTGCCGCCGACGGCAACACCGGCCGCGTCGTGTACGCGCTCGACGGCATGCGGGCGCGTGACGATCTCAGCGGCTGGGAGATCGACACCAACGTCGCCCGTGCGCTGACCGCGGCCAACATCAACGTCGTCATGCCGGTCGGCGGCCAGTCCAGCTTCTATGCCGACTGGAACGCGCCGAGCAACTTCTTCGGCCTCGACGCGGGCTCGGGCGGCAGCTCGACCGGCTCGGCCGCCACCGGTTCCGCGATGACTGGTTCGTCGATCGCTCCGGCCCAGGTCGCAGGTAAGAAGAACACCTACAAGTGGGAAAGCTTCCTTACCAACAACCTGCGCAACGCGCTGTCGAGCCGCCTCGGCTTCAACCCGAACAACAACGGTGTGTTCGGTCTGTCGATGGGCGGTTCGGCCGCGCTGACGCTGGCCGCCTACCACCCCGATCAGTTCAGCTTCGCCGGCTCGTTCTCCGGCTACCTGAACATCTCGGCGCCGGGCATGCGTGAGGCGATGCGCGTCGCGATGGTCTCGGCCGGTGGCTTCAACATCGACGCGATGGCGCCGCCGTGGGGCCCGCAGTGGCTGCGCATGGACCCGTTCGTCTTCGCGCCGCGTCTGGTCGCCAACGGCACCCGCGTGTGGGTGTCCTCGGCCAGCGGTATCCCCGGTGCGGGCGACGTGTCCAACCCGATGGAGATCGTCCAGGGCGTGCCGCTGGAGCTGCTCGCGATGGTGAACACCCGTGCCTTCCAGGTCCGGATGGCCACCCTCGGCGGCGGCAACGCGAACTTCGACTTCCCGATCACCGGCGTGCACAACTGGCGCAACTGGGAGACCGAGGTCAACCGCATGATCCCGGATCTGTCGGCCAACATCGGCTAGCTCCACCCGTTCGACGGCGAAACCGCCCGGTGCATGACGCACCGGGCGGTTTTTTCGTTTACGTCTCGATCCGAAGGACACGGGGTGACGAATCATGTGCGGCAGGTGACCTCCGGTTGTGCTGCGGGTCACTTTCCAGCAACATGGAAGCGTTCGTCAGCGGTTGATACACAGTGAGCATGCGTCGAGGTTGAATCGTCCGTTTTGCCCTGGATCGAGTCATTTCGACGTCCGATGAGGGATCCGGTTGCGTAGCTCAGAGTTTGCGCAGGCGGTCTTGGCGAGAAAGGTCGATCGAATGCGAACACTGCGCTGGAAGCGTAGGCCCGTCGAGACCCGTGGATCGTGGGCGAAGCGCTGGGCTGCCGGCGTTTCCCTGGTTCTGCTGGCGCCGCTCGGAACGGTCGTCGCCGGGACTACCGCACCGGCGTCGGCCGGATTCCATCCCGGCGCGTTCGACTTCTGGGTCGACTCCGGTATGGGCCCGATCAAGACCCGCGTCCTGCGTGCCGCCGACGGCAACACCCAGCGCGTCGTCTACGCCCTCGACGGTATGCGCGCCCCCGAGTCCCTCAACGGCTGGGAGGAAGCCACCGACGTACCCAACGCGCTGGCCGCGGCGAATATCAATGTCGTGATGCCGGTCGGCGGCATGTCGAGTTTCTACGCCGATTGGAACGCGCCGAGCGATTTCTTCGCCACCGGCTCCGCCGCGGGCCCCGGCAAGAGCTACCGGTACCAATGGGAGACCTTCCTGACCGTCGACCTGCGCAACGCACTGGCCGACCGGCTCGGGTTCCGCCGCGACCGCAACGGCGTATTCGGTTTGTCGATGGGTGGATCAGCCGCCTTGACGCTGGCTGCCTATCACCCTGATCAGTTCTCCTACGCCGGTGCGTTCTCCGGTTACCTGAACATCTCGGCCCCCGGAATGCGCGAGGCAATCCGCCTGGCCATGCTCGATGCGGGCGGATACAACGTGGACGCGATGGCGCCGCCGTGGGGCCCGCAGTGGCTGCGGATGGACCCGTTCGTGTTCGCGCCGAACTTGATCGGCAACAACACCCGCCTGTGGATCGGTGCGGCCTCCGGCCGGCCGTCGGGCCAGGACGGCCCGACCATGGATACCGTCAACGGCATGGGCCTGGAAGCCATGGCACTGGCCAATACCCGGGCATTCGAGGTCCGCATGGCCACGCTCGGAGCACGCAATGTCACCTACTCCTACCCCGCGTACGGAATTCACGCGTGGAATACCTGGGGCGCGGAAGCATTCCGCATGATTCCCGACCTGTCGGCAAACATCGGGTGAAACTCCTGGATAGGTTGCACTGACGTCGCTGTATGACTACCCTTCATCGCGGACAGAAGGCCGCGTGCTGTCATCTGAAAAGTCAAGTTTGCGTGGCCAATTGGATAGACGTGGTGGTATGCGGTCGGGCGCATTCCGGCGGCGTCGAGAACAACTCGGAAAGAGAGCCGCACCATGCGCTTCGGACGGACGCCAGCTTCAGGGCTGAGCGACGCGAGCAGTGATCCACGGCTGCACCGGCGATTGCGTGCGCTTGTCGCGATCGCCGCCGCGGTCGCCATGCCCTTTTCCGCCACCGTCGCCGCTTCGGCCGCGCCCGCGACTCCCGTCCTGCGGGCGCCGGCCGGTGGCTACGAGGAGCTGATGGTCCCCTCGGTGATGGGGCCCGTGAAGGTTCAGGTCCAGTGGGCCAAGAACGGCGGATCCGCCGCGCTGTACCTGCTCGACGGTATGGCGGCGCGCGATGACAAGAACGCGTGGTCGTTCGAGACCAACGCCATGCAGCAGTTCGCCAACGACAACGTCACCCTGGTGATGCCGGTCGGTGGTATGTCGAGCTTCTACGCCGACTGGGTGTCGCCGAGCAGCCTCAACGGGCAGAAGACCACCTACAAGTGGGAAACCTTCCTGACCGAGGAACTCCCGAACTTCCTCGCCGGCTACGGCGTCTCCAAGACCAACAACGGCATCATCGGCCTGTCGATGAGTGGCAGCGCGGCGCTGTCGCTGGCCGCCATGCACCGCGACCAGTTCAAGTACGCCGGTTCGTTCTCCGGCGCCCTCAACCTCTCGCAGCCGGGCATGCGCGAAGCCGTGCGCGTGGCCATGCTGCGCTGGGGCGCCTACAGCTCCGACTCGCTGGCTCCGCCGTGGAGCCCGCAGTGGCTGCGGATGGACCCCTTCACCGTGGCGGCGCAGCTCAAGGGTCTGCCGATGCGGATCTCCGCGGGCAGCGGCCTGCCGGGTCAGTACAACAACCCGCGCAACCCCGGCGAGGTCTTCGATACCGGCGTCGGTATGGGCATCGAGGCGGTCACCCTGATCAGCACCCGGTCGTTCGAATCGCGGCTGAAGTCGATCGGCGTTCCCGCCACGTTCGACTTCCCCGCTACCGGCACCCACACCTGGAAGTACTGGGAGGACCAGCTCTGGGCCGGTCGCCCGCAGATCCTCGCCGCTCTCGGCGTCTGATACGCATCAACTGAATATCGACGAAGGCATGGCTGTGGCGAACATCGTTCGCGGCCATGCCTTCGCTGTTTCACCGCTCGACTTGATGGGGTCTTGAACCGCTGTATCTCCCCAGCTCACAGCACGCCACCTTGGGATTCCTTGGGATGGTTCGGGATTCCTTGGGGTTGTTTGAGTAGCTGATCGTCTCCAGCGCGGTGCGCTGCGACCTGTCGAGCATCTCCACGACGGCGGCGGGCTCGTTGCGCTGTGCGTACGCGCGAGCCACCTCGATGAGGTGCCGGGACCGACGTGGTACCGACACGATCGCGGTGGGATCGAGCTGGCGAGCTGCACGCAGCGCCTCGCCGGAGCGGCGCAGATCCACGCCGAGCGTGACTGCGTTCGCGCTCGGCACGGCCTGACCGAACGAGGTCTGCATGTGCCGGTATCCGGGGCCGAGCTTGCGAGCCCAGCCGTCGGCACGGTCTCATGCCGACCAGCCATATCGGCCGCGGCGCTCGTGTACGAGTGCACCCTCGGCGTGTAGGGCGCCGGTGATCCCTCACCAATCGTCCGGAGTCTCGTCAAGCGCGACGTGCGGGGCGAGCAGCGTTGTGCCAGAGTCGATCAGGCTCAGCGCCTCATCCCACCGGCCGGAGTCGCGCAGCGCCTGCACCATTCCCCATGCAGAGCAAGCGATCATGTACGGATCGTCGGCGGCCTCGGCTTGCTCGAGGGCGCGGTCGGCGACGAGCCACACCAACGCCGCATCCCGTTGGTACGCGACGTAGAAATCGGTGAGTTGGTAGACGCCGGCGAGCACCGCACGGTGTCTGAATCTTCACGGTCTCAACCGACTTGACCCACTGGGCCGACCGGTCGACGATGCCACCCAGCACGGGCCGAGTCATCCCGATGCGTTCACGGTGGCGTTTGATGCGCAGCCCAACAGGCGCGGTGTGGCATGTTGACCGTCGAGCAGATCGCCCGCGGCGCGGGTCTGCCGAAAAGTGGAAAGCTCGCCGCGCCCTCTGGGTGCTGTTCCGGGATGGGATCGCGTTCCGCAGACATCGCGAGCTGTGGCAGATTTGGCTGCCGCTGCGGGTGCAGCCTCGGCGGGCAGTCCGGTGACGCTCGGGTGGCTGCAACGCGACGACGCCTCATGGTCGCGCATCGACGACGAGGGCCGCGAAAACACCATGGCGTTCGGTCTATGGGACAACGGAACCCAGCTACGCGAGCTCGACGCCGACGTGCGCGCCGCGCTCGCGGTTCTCGACGCGCTCGAGGCGGCGGCCGAATGATCGACGACGACGTGCCGGTCACACTGACCCGCTGCCAGCGGTGGGCGCTGGAATCTCTCGCCGCGGTCGCACCGGTGCGCAACCAGAGCACCACCGTGTATGAGTTCGCCGCGGTTCTGTGGCACGACACCCGCCAGACCGGCGTCTACCTCGGCGAGCTGCATCGCCTTCGCCTCGTGCAGTGCCGCGAGTACGCGGGCGGGCTGCTGTGGTGGGTCAATGCCACGGTCTGGCAGTCCAGAATCCTGCTCCAACCGAGCTCGACCGAGCAACCTTAGAGGAGGTGAACAATGCATCAGCTCGCAACAGCGGGCCCCGTAGTAACTGGCGAATATCTCCATCTGCGCGAGGAATTGCTTGTCGGACATCTGGGTCGCGCGCTCGGACCGCGGATTCCACGGGTTCGGCGAGCCGCTGGCGAACAGGCCGTGCAAGATTCATTTCGGTATGAGGTTCTTTTCGCCGAATCGTTTTCGCGACCGGGAAGCTGAATCGGCCCCAGATCGATATCGACCGAACGTTCGGCACGAGGTGATGATTGCACAACCGCGCTTTCGGTCAGGTCACAGACCGAAGTGAACCGTTCCTTACTTCCGCGCGCCTGCCGCCTATCTCGCCCCTGGCGAGGTACAACGACCTGATGAGAGTCGCGCAGAAGGAGAGGGACCGCGGCCCGTCCGCCCGGCGGCGCCTTGCGTGTCGACTTGGCGCCCCACTGGCCATGGCGACGGCGATCGCGCTTCCCCTGGGCCAGTCCGTGTTTCCCGCTGTGGCGGCCGCCCAGCCCGCCGCGGCCTCGGCGATCGAGCGCCTCGAGTGGCTGTCGGACCGGCGGGTGGCGCTGTGGGTGCACTCCGCGGCGATGAATACCTCTATCCAAGTACAGATGTTGCTTGCCAGGGATTGGCATCTGCGGCCCGACGCGCGTTTTCCGATGTTGCTGATGCTCGACGGACTCCGGGCGACCGACGACGAAAACGGCTGGACCAAAGACGCCGACGCGGAAGGATTCTTCGCCGATAAGAATGTGAATGTCGTGCTGCCCGTCGGTGGACAGTCCAGTTTCTATACCGACTGGCTGCAACCGAGCAATGGAAAACACTATCGGTGGGAAACATTCCTGACCAAGGAACTGCCACCGCTGCTCGAACGCGATTGGCGGACCACCGGTGTCCGCGCCGTCGCCGGCCTGTCGATGGGCGGCACCGGCGCGATGAATCTGGCCGCCCGCAACCCGGATTTCGTCAAGTTCGCCGCGTCGTATTCCGGCTTGCTGACCACCACCACGCTCGGTATGCCGCAGGCGATCGAGTTCGCGGTCCGCAGCGTGGGCGGCTTCGACTCCACGGCGATGTGGGGGCCGCCCGGCGGGCCGGAATGGGAGGCGCACGATCCGGAGCGGATGGCCGACAAGCTGCAGGGGATCAGCGTGTACGTGTCCTCGGGCAGCGGCCTGGCAGGCACCCATGACCAGCCCGGTCCGTTGCCGATGACCAGTGACAACTGGTCGGGCACCGGGCTCGAGATCCTGTCCAGGCTCTCGACACAGAACTTCGTCACCAAACTGGGTGAACTCGCGATTCCGGTCCAGGTCAACTACCGGCCGGCCGGGACGCACACCTGGCCGTACTGGGACTTCGAGATGCGTCAGTCCTGGCCGCATGCCGCGGCCGCCCTCGGCGCCGACCCCGACGGTGCCGCCTGCGCGACGGCCGGTGCGATCGCCCCGGTGGCGCAGAGCTGGATCGGCAACTGTGTCACCGGCGAGTACCCCCTCGGTCCCGCGGTGGTGCAGGACTTCGTGAACGGCCGGGTCTTCTACTCCGCGGCGACCGGCGCGCATCCGGTCGCGGGCCGCATCGGCGGTGCCTACTCAGGCGTCGGCGGACCGCTCTCCCCGCTCGGCCTGCCGACCGGCGACGAGCGGGGCCTGCCCGACGGGCGCGGCCGGATGCAGGCCTTCGATGGCGGCTCGATCTATTGGACCCCCGATACCGGCGCGCAGGTGATGCGCGGCGCGATCCTCGAGGAATGGGGCGAACAGGGCTACGAGCGTGGGCCCGCCGGATATCCGGTGGCCGCGGAGGCGCCGACGCCGAGCCGCGACGGCGTGGTGCAGGCCTTCGAACACGGCCCCATGTTCTACAGCGCGGCCACCGGCGCGCACCGCGTGCAGGGCTTCATCCTGGACAAGTACGCTGCCCTCGGCTTCGAGAACAGCCCGCTCGGCTTCCCGGTGGCCGAGGAGGCGCCGCTGAAGGATCTCGGGCGGTACAGCCGGTTCGAGGGCGGCAACATCTACTGGAGTCCGCTGTCGGGCGCCTGGTCGGTGCGCAAGGGCGCCCTCGCCGACGCCTGGGGCGCGCAGGGGTTCGAGAACGGACGGCTGGGGTATCCGGTGTCCGACGAATTCGCCGTCCCCGGCGGAATCCAGCAGAACTTCCAGACCGGGTTCATCGTGGTGCGCAATGGCAAATCCGAAGTTCACGGGGTGTGAGTTCGGGCTGAGAACTCTCTGAGCATCGTCGCGCGGTACCCGGCGGCGCCGAATGTGCGGCTAGCCTGGTCTGCGACCGCTTCCCTGACGAACGATCGAGGAAAGACATCTTCATGCATCGGATCCCTGGCAAGGTTGCCGGATCGGTCGCGGCCCTGGCTGCCGTCGCCCTGTTGTCCGCCTGTGGCGGCAACGACTCGACCGCTTCGCAGACGCCCACCCTCTCCACCAGCGCGAGTGCCGCCGCTTCGTCGGCCACCCAGGCACCCGCGGAAGGCCACGGCGACCACGCGCCGTCGGCGACCGCCGCGCCGGAGAGCAGCGCTGCCCCCGAGCAGCCGCAGGCCGCGCCGGAGACCACGTCGGCCGCGGCGGCGCCCGCCGCCGGTAAGGACAAGGCCTTCCTCGACGAGCTGGCCAAGAACGGGATCACCCCCGCCGACCCGGCGAGCGCGCTGACCGCGGCGAGCTACATCTGCTCGACGAAGGCCACCGGTGCGAGTGAATCCGACATGGCGACCTTCGTCGCCGCGATGGCAGGCACCGACCCGGCCTTCGACCCGGCCAAGATGGACGTCAACAAGGCCGCTCAGATCTACATCGCCGCCGCGACCACGACCTACTGCTAGTGAACCCCCGACCGACGCGACGCACCCGCAGGCTCTGGCCTGTGGGGTGCCTGACCGTGCTGGCGCTGTTCGTCCTGGCGATCATCGTCATCGTGCTGCTCTGGTACCTGCTGGCAGGCCGGTTGCGCGAGCCGGGGCCCACTCCGCCCGGACCGCCGCCACCGACGTCGCAGTCGGCGGATTGTCCCGATGTGATGCTGCTCTCGATCCCCGGCACCTGGGAGTCGGCGAGCCGCGACGATCCGTACAACCCCAGCGCCAACCCGATCTCGCTGATGCTCAGCGTCAGCGGGCCGCTGCGCGCGCAGTTCCCGGACAATCGGCTCGAGGTGTACACGGTGCCCTACGTGGCCCAGTTCTCGAACCCGATCGCGATCCCGCCGGACGGCCAGGCCTCCTACAACAACAGCCGCACCGAGGGCGCAGCGCGGGCGACCGACATCCTGGCCCAGCGGCACAAGGAATGCCCGCTGACCACCTATGTCATCTCCGGCTTCTCCCAGGGCGCCGTCATCGCCGGTGACCTGGCCGCGCAGATCGGCGCCGGCAACGGACCCATCCCGGCCGACAAGGTTCTCGGCGTGACGGTCATCGCCGACGGCCGCCGCACCGGCGAGACCGGTCCTGGCCAGCCCACCGAGATCGGCGATCCGCCGCCCGCGGGCCAGGGCGCCGAGGTCGCGCTGCGGGGAATCAACGTGCCGGGCATCAGCATGACCGGTGCCCGTCCCGGCGGTTTCGGCTCGCTGGCGCCGAAGGTGAACTCCATCTGCGCGCCCGGCGACATGATCTGCGACGCGCCACGCGAGGCGCTCAGCCCGGCCAACGCGCTGACCAGCCTGGGCGCCCTGATCCGCTCCGCGGGCAACCCGGTGCACGCGCTGTACGCCACCAACACGGTCGACGCGCAGGGCACCACCGCCACCCAGTGGACGGTGAACTGGGCCGCTGGCCTGATCGAGAACGCGCCACACCCACCGCATTCCTGAGCGGGCGCAAGAGGCGGAGTTGTCACAGTCACAGCGGGTGTGTGATTGCCATGGATCATGCCTCGCTGTGACATCCGCACGCCCATCCGCCCGCACGCTGTAAAGTGCGCTGGTGATCGCGCCGTCTACCCCCGCTACCGCGGAGTAGGCGGCGAGCCCGAGTACACCGCCTAGTACGCGAAAGCGTGCAACAGCCAGGAGCGATGAGTTCATGACCGAAGCTGCCGCACCCGTCGGTGAGTTGACCGCGCTGGGTACGCCGCTGCGTCCGTTCCGCTTCGGAGCGGCGGGCGAGGGCAACAAGCAGGAGGGCGGCGCACGCAAGTTCGTCCAGACTGCGCAGCAGGCCGAGGAGTACGGGTTCGACACCTTCTTCGTGCCCGACCACCTGGGTGACCAGATCGGGCCGATCGCCGCGCTCGGCGCACTGACCCAGGCGACCGACAAGATCCGCCTCGGCACCTCGGTGCTGGCGAACGGCTTGCGCCATCCGGTGGTGCTCGCCAAGGACCTGGCCACCATCGACGTGCTGTCGAAGGGCCGGCTCGAGGTCGGCGTCGGCGCGGGCTGGATCAAGGAGGAGTTCGACAACGCGGGCATCCCGTTCGAGCGGCCCGGCGTCCGGCTCGAGAAGCTCGACGAGTCGCTGACCATCCTGGACACGCTGCTGCGTGGTCAGGAGTGCAACTTCGAGGGCAAGCACTACCAGGTGCGCGGCATCAAGGGGACCCCGCGTCCGCGGCAGGGTCCGCGTCCGCCGCTGTGTACCGGTGGCGGCGGGCCGAAGATGCTCGCGCTGGCGGCCAAGCACGCCGACATCGTCTCGATCGTCCCGCAGACCACCAAGAACGGTAAGGGCCTGCTGTCGGGCATCACGCTCGAGAAGACGATCGAGAAGGTCAACATCGTCAAGGCCGCTGCCGGTGACCGTTTCGCCGACATCGAACTGAACTGGGCGATCACCGCGATCGTCATCACCGACGATCGGGAGAAGACCGCGGAGATGGCGTTGAACGCGATCGCCCGCGGCCTGCACCCCGACCTCGAGGTCGACGTCGAGCTGTCGGTGGAAGACATCCTGAATTCGCCGTACGTCGCGATCGGCAGCTTCGAAGAGATCGCCGAACAGATCAAGCGTGTGCGCGAACTCACGTCGATGTCGTATGTGGGTATCTTCCCCACCCAGATGGACGCTTTCGCGCCTGTCATTCCGCTGCTGCGGGAGGACTGAGCGGGGGTTCTCTGTAACATGACTCTGGTTTGAGAACATCTAGCCGATAGCGGTCACCGCGCAGACCGCTCGAAAATCCGCAGGTTGTCAGGATGCACGCACGGCGTCGTCCGGGGGCCGGTGGCGATAGCGAGTCGGGGCCTCACGGGTGTCAGCGCCGAAGTGCGTTGGGAAATTCACCGGTGTCTGGGCCTCGGAGGAGAAGAAGGAATGGAAGAGACTTTCGACGACTACCTGGACGAAACCGGGAACCTCATCATTCCCGAGGGTCGGACCCTGGTCGATCACGTCGAGAAGCACACCCGTAACGATGCGAACACGCTCGCGTACCGCTACATCGACTACTCGCGGGAACGCGACGGCGAGGTGCACGAGCTGACCTGGCAGGAGTTCGGAGTTCGGCTGCGCGCGGTGGCCGCTCGCCTGCAGCAGGTGACCAACCCGGGCGACCGGGTCGCGATCCTCGCGCCGCAGGGCCTGGACTACGTGATCTCCTTCTTCGCGGCGATCTACGCGGGCACCATCTCGGTCCCGCTGTTCGACCCGGACGAGCCGGGCCACACCGACCGGCTGCACGCCGTGCTCGGTGACTGTGAGCCCTCGGCGATCCTCACCGCGACCTCCTCGGCCGCCGGTGTCCGCCAGTTCTTCCGTTCGCTGCCCGCCGCGCAGCGTCCGCGCATCATCGCCGTCGACGCCATCCCGGACACCCTCGGTGATTCCTGGGTCCGTCCCGACACCGCGATCGATGACATCGCCTACCTGCAGTACACCTCGGGTTCGACCCGGGTCCCGGCCGGTGTGGAGATCACCCACCGCGCGGTCGGCACCAACCTGCTGCAGATGATCAACTCGCTGAACATGAACGAGAACTCGCGCGGTGTCACCTGGCTGCCGCTGTTCCACGACATGGGCCTGCTGACGGTCATCCTGCCCGCGGTCGGCGGCAAGTTCATCACCATCATGTCGCCGAGCGCGTTCGTGCGCCGCCCCTCGCGCTGGATCAACGAGCTCGCCGCCGTCTCCGACGGTGCGGGCACGTTCGCGGCCGCGCCGAACTTCGCGTTCGAGCACGCCGCGGCGCGTGGTGTGCCGAAGGCGGGCGAGTCGCTCGACCTGTCGAACGTCATCGGCCTGATCAACGGTTCCGAGCCGGTGACGGTCTCGTCGATGAAGAAGTTCAACGAGGCGTTCGCCCCGTACGGCCTGCCCAAGACCGCGATCAAGCCCTGCTACGGCATGGCGGAGGCGACGCTGTTCGTATCGGCGACCAAGGCCGAGGACGAGGCCAAATACATCTACGTCGACCGCGACGAGCTCAACAAGGGCCGGATGGTCCGCGTCGAGCAGTCCGCCGAGAACGCCATCGCGCAGGTCTCCTGCGGTTACGTCGGCCTGTCGCAGTGGGCCGCGATCATCGACCCCGAGTCGGTGGAGGGCCCCGAGGGCGGCCGTGAGCTGGCCGACGGCCAGGTCGGCGAGATCTGGCTGCACGGCAACAACATGGGCATCGGCTACTGGGGACGCCCCGACGAGTCGACCAAGACCTTCCGCAACCGGGTCACCGAGCGTCAGCCGGGCGGGCACGCCGAGGGCACCGCGGCCGACGCGGACTGGATGCGCACCGGCGACTTCGGCGTCTACTTCGAGGGTGAGCTCTACATCACCGGTCGCGTCAAGGACCTGGTGATCGTCGACGGCCGCAACCACTACCCGCAGGATCTGGAGTACTCCGCGCAGGAGGCGTCCAAGGCGCTGCGGCCCGGTTTCGTCGCCGCCTTCGCGGTGCCTGCCAACCAGCTGCCCGCCGAGGTCTTCACCGCCGACAGCCACTCCGGCCTGAAGTTCGACGCCGACGACGCGTCCGAACAGCTGGTCATCGTGGCCGAACGTGGTCCCGGCGCGGGCAAGGCCGACCCAGCTCCGATCGCCGACGCGGTGCGCGCGGCGGTCTCGCTGCGCCACGGCGTGACCGCTCGTGACATCCTGCTGGTCCCCGCGGGTTCCATCCCGCGTACCTCCAGTGGAAAGATTGCACGGAGGGCCTGCAAGGCCGCCTACCTCGAGGGAACGCTGCGCGGTGGTTACACCCAGCAGGCTTTCCCCGATGCACCGGAAGAGTAATCGGCCGACCGGTTCGGTGATGACGCTCGACGTGGAACCCGCGTCGGGCGTCATTCCACGGCGCGCCCTGTACGCAGACAGGTAGCTTGAGGAATTGATGGCTGACAACGAGGGCACGCCCACCCAGAACCCCGAAGTTCCCGCGACGAGCACCCCTGCGGGTGATCACTCGGTTGCCGAGGTGCGCGACTGGCTGCGGAAATGGGTCGCGGACGCGACCGGGCAGTCGGTCGACGCGATCACGGTCGACCGGCCGATGGAGGAGTTCGGGCTGGCCTCGCGCGATGCCCTCGCCCTCGGTGGCGACATCGAGGACTACACCGGTGTCTCGCTCGCCCCGACGGTGATCTACCAGCATCCGACGATCGCGTCGCTGGCCGAGATCATCGTCAACGGTGAGCCGGAGCCCGCCGCCGAGAACGACGAGGACTACACCGCCGCGTTCACGCCGAGCGAGGCGCACGACATCGCGGTCGTCGGTCTGTCGACGCGTCTGCCGGGCGCGGGCAATACGCCCGAGTCGACCTGGGAGTTCATCATCGGGCGCGGTGACGCGATCCGGGAGCTGCCCGAGGGCCGCTGGTCCGAGTTCCTGAGTGACCCCGCTGTGGCAGCGGCCGTCGCCGAGGGCAAGACCCGGGGTGGCTACCTCGACCAGGACGTCGTCAAGAGCTTCGACGCCGAGTTCTTCGCGACCTCGCCGGTCGAGGTCGAGCGGATGGATCCGCAGCAGCGCCTGATGATGGAGCTCACCTGGGAGGCGCTCGAACACGCGCGGATCCCGGCGAGCGACCTCAAGGGCGCGCCGGTCGGCATGTTCATCGGTTCCTCGTCCAGCGATTTCGGGATGATCGCCGCACTCGCGCTCGGTGAGACCGACCCCGATGTGCCCGCGTCGGCCGAGGGCTACGCGATCATGGGCAGCTCCAACGGCATCATCGCCAACCGGGTGTCCTACTTCTACGACTTCCGTGGCCCGTCGGTCACCGTGGACACCGCCTGTTCGTCCACCCTCGTCGCGGTGCACCAGGCGGTGCGCGCGCTGCGGGAGGGCGACGCCGATCTGGCGCTGGCCGGCGGTGTGAACATGCTGCTGATGCCGTTCCCGACGCTCGGATTCGGGCCGGGCACCTCCGCGGACGGCCGCATCAAGGCGTTCTCCTCCGATGCCGACGGCATGGTCCGTTCCGAGGGCGCTGGTCTGGTCGTGCTCAAGCGGCTCGCCGACGCCGAACGCGACGGCGACCACATCTACGCGGTGGTCAAGGGCTCGGCGGTCAACAACGACGGCCGCTCCAACGGCCTGCTCGCGCCGAACCCGGACGCGCAGGCCGATGTGCTGCGCCGCGCCTACCGCGACGCGGGCATCGTCCCGTCCTCGGTCGACTACATCGAGACCCACGGCACCGGCACCCCCATCGGCGACCCGATCGAAGCCGAGGCGCTGGCCCGCGTCGTCGGCCGCGGCCGTGACGCCGACAAGCCCGTCCTGATCGGTTCGGTCAAGACCAACTTCGGCCACCTCGAATCCGGTGCGGGTGCGGCCAGCCTCGCCAAGGTGCTGATGTCGTTCCAGCACAACGTGATTCCGCCGAACATCAACTACGCGGGCCCGAGCCCGTACATCCCGTTCGAGCAGGCCAACCTCGCGGTCGTCGACTCCCCGACCGAGTACCCGCGCTACAGCGGCGTCGCGACCGTCGGCATCTCCGGCTTCGGTTTCGGCGGCACCAACGCACACGTGGTGTTGCAGGAATACGTGCCGACCCCCGACGTTCCCGATGTCGAGGTGACGCCCGAGCAGGTCGCCGCCCACGAGCTCGCCGACGAAGAGGCCACCGATGTGGTCGCCGAGGCCGCCGCGATCGTCGCCGCCGCCGAGGACGCGGAAGCTGTGCTCGAGTGGGACGGCGAGCGCGCAGAGCCGCTGCCGGTGATCCTTGCCGTGTCCGCCTACCTGCCCTCGCGCCGCAAGCGCGCCGCCGCCGAGCTGGCCGACTGGCTGGAGGGTCCAGGCAAGGACGTCCCGCTGACCGATGTCGCCCGGTCGCTGGCCAAGCGCAGCCATCACCGTTCGCGCGGTGTGGTGCTCGCCAAGACGCACGAAGAGGCCGTCGCCGGTCTGCGCGCCATCGCCGATGGCAAGCCTGGCGCCGGTGTGTTCACCGCCGATTCCCCGGCGGCCGCCGCGCCGGTCTGGGTGATGTGTGGCTTCGGCGCGCAGCACCGCAAGATGTCCAAGCAGCTCTACAACGAGAACTCGATCTTCCGTAAGACCGTCGACGAGGTCGACGAGCTGGTGCAGGACGAGGCGGGCTACTCGATTCGCGAGATGTTCCTCGACGACGAGCAGGACTACGACGTCGGCACCTGCCAGGTCGGCATCTTCACCACCCAGCTGGGTCTGGCCGCGGTGCTGCGCGCACACGGCGCCGAACCCGCTGCCGTGGTCGGTCATTCGATGGGTGAGGTCGCGGGCGCGTACATCGCGGGCGGCCTGAGCCTCGAGGACGCGGTGCGCGTGATCTGCGCCCGTTCGCGCCTGATGGGCGAGGGCGAGCAGATGATCACCGAGGACGACGTGCGCAATATGGCACTCGTCGAGCTCAGCGCCCACGATGTGGCCGAGCTGTTGCCGCGCTTCCCCGACGTGGAGTGCGCGGTGTACGCCGCGCCGACCAACACCGTCATCGGCGGCCCGCGCGAGCAGGTCGAGCAGATCGTCGCCGAGGTGGAGGGCATGGGCAAGTTCGCCCGCATCCTGCCCACCCGCGGCGCGGGCCACACCTCGCAGATGGACCCGCTGCTCGGCGAGCTCGCCGCCGAACTGGCGGGTATCGAGCCCACCTCGCTGAAGACCGGCCTGTACTCGACCGTGCACGAGGGCCTGTACTTCCGGCCCGGTTCCGACCCGATCCACGACGAGCCCTACTGGGTGAAGAACATGCGCCACGCGGTGTACTTCACCAATGCGATCAAGGCCGCCGTCGACTCAGGGCACACCACGTTCCTGGAGCTGGCGCCCAATTCCGTTGCGCTGATGCAGGTTCTCGGCACCACCTTCGCCGCGGGCGTGCACGACGCGCAGCTGATCCCGACGCTCAAGCGCAAGGAAGACGAGTCCGCCGGTGTCATCGGCGCGCTGGCCCAGCTGTACGTGCACGGTCACGCGGTGAACCTGAGTTCGCTGCTGCCGCAGGGTGATTACGCCGATGTGCCGCGAACCGCGTTCGTGCGCAAGCAGTACTGGCCCAAGGCCACCTTCGCCGCGAGCGGTGGCAACAGCCGGGTGCCCGGCGCGCATGTCGCCATGCCGGACGGCCGCCATGCCTGGGAGGTGCAGGCCTCCTCGGTCACCGATCTGACCGCGCTGGTGCAAGCCGCTGCCGCGCAGGTGCTTTCGGATGTGGCCGTGACGGTGTCGCATCCGCACGCCGCGCTGCCCACCACCAGCACGCTGACCACCACGCTCACCCCGCACCTCGGTGGTGCGTCGGTGCAGGTGCACGCGAAGACCCCGGTCGGGTTCACCCTGCTGTTCGACGCTGTCGTCACCTCCGGTGCCGCGCTGCCCGAACCGGTTGCCGCCGTTGCCGTTCCGGCTGCTGCCGTCGCCGAACCGACCGCCGCCGAGGTCGCCGTGGCGACCAGCGATCGCTGGGACCCCAACGGCACCGAGACGGTCGAGCAGCGGCTGTGCGTCATCGTCGCCGAGTCGATGGGCTACGCCGTCGAGGATCTTCCGATGGAGATCCCGCTGATGGAGCTCGGTCTCGACTCGCTGATGGCGATGCGGATCAAGAACCGCGTCGAGTACGAGTTCGACATTCCGCAGCTGCAGATCTCGGCCGTGCGCGACGCCAGCCTCAACGAGGTGTCGAAGGTGCTGCGGTACGCGATCGAGCATCGCGACGAGGTCGCGGCGATGGCGGAGAAGCAGGCTGCTGCCAAGGCTGCCGGTGAGGACGTCGAGATCGGCGTCGACGCCAACTTCGTCGAGGCCGCGCGTGCGGCGATCGCGGCGGGCGATGATCCACTGGCCGCCGCGAAGGCCGCTGGTGCCGAGTTGCCGTCGGAAGCTGCTGCTGCCGAACCGGTTTCGGAATTCGCGCCCGTGTCGGATGCTGCCGAAGCCGCTGCTCCCGCAGTCGCCGAGGTGGCGCCTGCCGCCGAGCCGGTCATGCCGGACGTCGACTACTCGGCCCCGGCCGGTGACGAGGACAACGTTCCGCCACGTGACGCGGCCGAGCGCCTGACCTACGCCACCTGGGCATTGGTCACCGACGCGTCTCCGGGCGGCATCTTCAACACCCTGCCGATCCTGGAAGAGGAGGTCGCCGAGAAGATGGCGGCCCGCCTCACCGAGCGGGTTGGCGCCGAGGTCACCGTCGATGACGTGCTCGACTGCGAGACCATCGAGCAGCTGTCCGACATCGTTCGCAACCTGCAGGACAGCGGGGCAGATGTGGATGGTTTCATCCGTCCGCTGCGGGCTCGTCCCGAAGGTTCCGACGCGGTCCCGGTTTTCGTGTTCCACCCGGCCGGTGGCAACACGCTGGTCTACGAGCCCCTGATGAAGCGTCTTCCGGCTGACACCCCGGTCTACGGCTTCGAGCGGGTCGACGGTTCCATCGAGGAACGGGCCCGCGAGTACCTGCCGGAGCTGCGCAAGATCCAGGGCAACGGTCCGTACGTGCTGTACGGCTGGTCGCTGGGCGCTGTGCTGGCGCTGCAGGTGGCCCAGCTGCTGCGCGCGGAAGGCGCCGACGTGCGCCACGTCGGCCTGATCGACCTCGCCATCACCGTGGAGCCCGAGGACAACAGCCCGGCCGAGCGCCTGGCCCGCCTCCAGCGCTACCAGGCCTTCGCGAAGAAGACCTACAACGTCCCCGCTGAACTGGACCAGGAGCAGCTCGAAGAGCTGGCCGCGGCAACCGATGACGACCAGATCAAGATGATCATGGATCTGGTCAAGCTCAGCGGTGCCAAGATTCCCGGCGGTGTCCTCGAACACCAGCGGACCTCGTGGATCGAGCAGCGCGCGCTCCAGCAGGCGCAGCCGAGCCAGTACGACGGCGAGGTCGTGCTCTACCTGGCCGATCGCTACCACGACGGCGCGATCGAGCTCGAGCCGCGCTACGCGGACCGTCGCCCCAACGGCGGCTGGGACGAGTACATCCCGAACCTGGAGATCGTCCACATCCCCGGCGATCACCTCCAGATCGTGGACGAGCCGCGGATCGGCCAGATCGGTGCGGACCTGTCCGCCAAGCTGGGGAAGATCGCCAAGGGAGAGAAGTGAGCACGACCGCCGAGAAGCTTGCCGATCTACATCAGCGCCTCGAGCTCGCCAAAGAGCCCGCAGGCGCGAAGGGGATCGAGAAGCGGGCGCGGAAGGGCATTCCGAGTGCCCGCGACCGGATCAACATGCTGATGGACCCGGGCACCTTCGTCGAGATCGGTGCTCTGGTCCGCAAGCCCGGCGATCCGACCGCGCTCTACGGTGACGGTGTCGTCGTCGGGCACGGCATGGTCGACGGTCGTCCGGTGGCGGTGTTCTCGCACGATCAGACCGTCTACGGCGGTTCGGTCGGTGAGGCGTTCGGCCGCAAGCTGTGCGGCATCATGCAGTACGCGTCCAAGGTCGGCATCCCGCTGGTCGGCATCAACGATTCCGGCGGCGCGCGCGTGCAGGAAGCGATCAGTTCGCTGGCCTGGTACGCCTGGATGGCGACCAATCTCGAGCCGCTGTCCGGCATGGTGCCGCTGGTCTCGCTGATCCTCGGCAACTGTGCCGGCGGCGCGGTGTACGAGCCGATCTGCACCGATGTGGTGGTGGCGACCGAGTCCGCGCACATGTTCGTCACCGGCCCGAAGATCATCAAAGAGGTCACCGGCGAGGACGTCAGCCTCGAGGAGCTCGGCGGTGCGCGCACGCAGGCCGAGTACGGCAATATCCACCACGTCGCCAAGGACGAGGAGGCGGCGTTCACCTGGGTGCGCGAGTACCTGAGCTACATGCCGAGCAGCTGCCAGGAACTGCCGCCGGTGGTGAATCCCGGTCTGGAACCGGAGATCACCGACTCCGACCGCGAGCTGAACACGCTCATGCCCGACTCCGACAATGCCGGCTACGACATGCACGAGATCCTGCTGCGCATCTTCGACGACGGTGAGTTCAAGGAGATCAGCGCCGAGACCGGCCCGAACATCATCACCGGTTTCTCCCGCGTCGACGGCAGCACCGTCGGTGTCGTCGCCAACCAGCCGCTGGCCTCGGCCGGTGCCCTCGACGCGCGCGCCTCGGACAAGGCCTCGCACTTCGTGCGCCTGTGCGACGCGTTCGAGATCCCGCTGGTCTTCGTCGTCGACACCCCCGGCTTCCTGCCCGGCGTCGAACAGGAGAAGGTCGGCGTGATCAAGCGCGGTGGCCGCTTCCTGTTCTCCTACGTCGAGGCCTCGGTCCCCAAGATCACCCTCGTCGTGCGCAAGTCCTACGGCGGCGGCTACGCGGTGATGGGCTCCAAGCAGCTCGGCGCCGACATCAACCTCGCCTGGCCGACCGCCCGCCTGGCCGTCATGGGTGCGGAGGGCGCCGTCAGCCTCCTCGGCGCCGCCCAGATCGCCGCCGCCCCCGAAGACCAGCGCGCCGCCATCCGCCAGAAACTCATCGACTTCTACAACACCAATATCGCCACCCCCTGGGTAGCAGCCGAACGCGGCTTCATCGACGCGGTCATCGAACCAGCCACCACCCGCCTCGAAATCCGGCGAGCCCTGAAACTGCTGCAGGACAAGAAAATCCAGCGCAACCCCCGCAAACACCACGTCCTGCCGCTGTAGCCGAACCCGAACGGGCCGCCCCGGAGAACCCGCCGCGGCGGCCCGCCGGCATTCGCTCGAGATCAGATCTCGCTGAGATCGATCTCCACCGGGAAAGGCGCCGATGCGGTGACGACACCCGTGAATATGTCCCCGGTCCGGTAGGTCATCGTCGCGGGGTCGAGGATGTAGGTGTAGATCAGCGGGACACCGGTTGCGGCCTGCTCGACGCGCCAATAGAAGGCGATACCTGCCTTGGCGTACTGGTCGACCTTGACGATCCGGTCGGTGGTCTCCGATCCTGGAGATACGACCTCCACGACCAGTACCACATGTTCGGGACGGGTGGGCGTGAGATCGATGGTGTCCGCGCGATACACCACGACATCCGGGCGGCGATTTGTCAGCGGAACGTCCTGGAGCCGGACATCGAAGTCTATGTCGGCGTTCCAGTCCGGTCCGGCCGCGGCATCGAGCGAATTAGCCAGAATACGGGCCAATCGGTTGTGCCGCTTGGACGCGCTCGGGCTCACAACGACCATCCCGTCGACGATCTCGATTCCCGCACACTGCTCCTCGGACCAGGAGTCGTACTCTACTGCCGTGATCTGTTGATGCATCCACGCAGGGGGCGCTGACTCAACAGTCATGACGCACTCCTCCCGGACGCGATCGGGGCGGGGCTGAACCCAGTGGATTCAGTGTACTCGAGCTCGAAGTTCCCGCTGTCATACACACGTTGAACACAACGGTCTTGTTTAGATCCCGCGTCGTCGGCTGCGCAGACCCGGTCTCCCCACCCACTGACCGCAGCTGAAACCACGACAGCGCCGACAACCCGTTGTCACCATTGACACCGCGAGTACTCGCCTGGAACCCTCAGCTGCGGAGAGGAACTGAAGGATCGGGAGGGGAGTCGTATGCGGGGGATGGACAGTCATGTGTCTTGGTCGGAAGGGCGGTGCGATGGCTACGCAGGGCTGGCACAACCACTATGATGACCCCGACGAACAATCGGTTCTCGACGGGACGAACACCTGGTCTGTAAGTACGGATCGAAGATGAGGAGCTCGCTAGGTATCAGGCGGTGCCTCCTTCTCGTTCCGGTGGCCCTATGTTTAGTTTCCTGTGTCGATATCGAGCCCGAAATAGATTCCAATCAGATCGAATCCTCGTTCTCCTCTGGCTATCGGGTGCGGGATCTATGCGACCCGCTGCTCAATTTCATCACGCAGGAACTCGGGGTTTCGGGAGCGCGAATAAGAGCTACCCGCGATCTGGATTCATACACGAGTCGCAGTGGCAATTGCTATGTGGACACGAGTACGTCATGGGTCGGATTCATCTCTCGGTCGGATAAAGTGAGTCACGAGCCGAAGATCAATGACCCAAGGTTTCGCCCGCTGGCAGGCGCATCCGCACCAGCCTTCGTGGCGGATGGTCGCCCCGACGGCTTGATTGATATCGTGGTGCCCATCGATGGAGTCAGTGTTTCGTTGCAATTGGACGAATCGGCGGGGCGCACGACAATCGGCCCTCTGTCATTGACGAACGCCCATATCCTGGCAGGTGCAGAACTTGCTGCTCGGATGGCTCGCATATGAATGGGGAGTTTGTGGGTGCTGATTAGCGGTAAAGATGTCGTTTGGTGCGGCTGTTTCTCGTGGGCAGGGGTGGCGCTGACAGCGGAGGGGGCAATCGCTGATCCAGCTATGATCACGGCACTGGTTGCTGGAATTACTACAGTACTCGGCGCGCAAGTTACTTCTTTGCTTGCATTGAAAGCGACGGCAACAGGCAATGAGATCTGGCCGGGAGGTAAGTGGCCTGATGCTTCTACCAGCACCTTCGATAACGGAACGCGATTGGATGGTACCGCTGAGTGGTCCGTGAAGTCGCTATAGTGAATCGGTCGCACGGCCGCACGGAAACACTGGGTACCATCTACGCTCTTTGGGCAATACTGCCGGCGCTACTTTTTGCTCTGCTGCTATGGAAATTGGGCCGTACGGGCAGTACGCGTGGTGTCGCGGCAGATATCGGGATAGCTGTGTTAATCGCCTCTGCAGTGGTCGCGACTTGCAGTATTGTCGTGCTGTGGACAGCTGATCGACGCTCTCCATGGCTGAACTATGCTGCAGGATTGCTCTTGATACTGGTCGCTGGGGCGAATATTGGTGTAGGCCAATTGGTGAAGTCTGACGTTCAGGCGGTTTCAGGAACGATCGTCTTCGCGGTGTTCATGTGGGTTGCAATATTCGTAGCCCTGGTGTCATCGCAACTTATCCGGATGACGTTGCGTCGCAAATAGGCTCGCGTGGGCGGGCGGCTACCGTGTCATTTTGGGCCGGTCGGGGGGGGGCCCGCTGAAAACGGGGGGGGGCCGCGCGGGGGGGGAAAAATAATAAGAGGT
>NZ_JBHXAY010000015.1:0-93114 GCF_042728775.1 Nocardia sp. NPDC060259 | reverse complement strand
CCCGCGGTGGAGGTGATCAGTAGCGGTCGACGGTGGGCGGCTGCGGGATCTCGAAACCGGTGCCGGGGAAGGACTTCTCCAGCGCGGCCTTCCACGAGCCGTCGGCGATCATCGCTTCGATCGCGTCGTTGACCTTGGTGCGCGCCTCGGTCTCACCCTTCTTGATACCGATGCCGTACTTCTCGGTGGTGAAGGGCTTGTTGACCAGCTTGTAGGAACCTGGCGACTGCGCGGCGTAGCCGGCGAGGATGACGTTGTCGGTGGTGACCGCGTCCATCGCGCCGCCGCGCAGCGCCTCGATGCACAGCGAGTAGGTGTCGTAGGTCTGCAGCTGCGCCTGCGGGTACTTGTCCTTGATGTTCTGGGCCGGGGTGGAACCCTTCACCGAGCACACCTTCTTGCCCGCCAGCGAATCCGGGCCGGTGATGTCGGTGTTGTCGGCGCGCACCAGCAGATCCTGACCGGCGACGTAGTAGGGGCCGGCGAAATCGACCTTCTCCTTGCGCTTGTCGGTGATCGAGTAGGTCGCGACGACGAGGTCGACCTGACCGTTCTCGAGCAGCGTCTCGCGCTGCGCCGACGGCGATTCCTTGAAGGTGACGTTCTCCGGCTTCACGCCCAGCTTGTCGGCGACGTACTTGGCCACCTCGACATCGAAGCCGCTGTAGGTGCCGTCGGTGTTGCGCAGGCCGAGGCCCGGCTGGTCGAACTTGATACCGACGGTCAGCTTGCCTTCCTTGGCGTGGTCGAGCACCGACCCCTCGTCACCGCCGCCACAGCCCGCGGTGAGCGTGGCAGCCAATGCCAGTGCCGCGGCGCCGATTCCGACCCGCATCGCACGATTGATCCTCATCGAGTGTCCTTCTCTGGTGATGGGTGGGTGGGCTCAGTGACTGAGAATTTTGCCGAGGAAGTCCTTGGCGCGGTCGGAGGCGGGCGCGGTGAAGAAGGTGTCGGGCGTGGTGTCCTCGACGACCTCGCCGTCGGCCATGAACAGCACGCGGTCACCGGCGCGGCGGGCGAAGCCCATCTCGTGGGTGACGACGAGCATCGTCATGCCCTCCTTGGCGAGGGAGACCATCACCTCGAGCACCTCGTTGACCATCTCCGGGTCCAGCGCCGAGGTGGGCTCGTCGAACAGCATCACCTTCGGGTCCATCGCCAGCGACCGGGCGATGGCGACGCGCTGCTGCTGGCCGCCCGACAACTGAGCCGGGTACTTCTCCGCCTGGTTGGCGATACCCACCCGGTCGAGCAGGGCGAGGGCGTGCTTGCGCGCCTCGTCCTTCTTGATGCCGCGCACCTTCAGCGGCGCGAGCATCACGTTCTCGAGAATCGTCTTGTGCGCGAACAGATTGAACGACTGGAACACCATGCCGACCTCGGCGCGCAGCGCGGCCAGCGCCTTGCCCTCGGCGGGCAGGGCGACACCGTCGATGGCGATGTCGCCGGAGTCGATCGGTTCGAGCCGGTTGATGGTGCGGCACAGGGTGGACTTTCCCGAACCCGAGGGGCCGAGGACGATCACGACCTGCCCGCGGGGGACTTCCAGGTTGATGTGGCGCAGAACGTGGAGGTCACCGAAGTGTTTGTCCACGTTGCGCATCGAGATCATCGGCGGCGCGCCAGCAGTGGCGGCGGCGTCGGCTTTCCCGGTCGCGGGTGCGGCGTCGTCGGTCATGGTCAGAAACCTTAGGCGTTCTTCGGAGATTTGCCCGGGTTTCCGTGACTCGCCGTCGCGGCACGCCGAAACGACACCGGCCGGTAACCTGCCGGTACCTCGGGCGACTCCCGACCGCGACGCAGACCACATCGAGTGCGGCCCGTACCCTGGACGGGTGGATTCGAACGGACAGAACGCGACGGAGCGCGCGGCGACGCAGGCGCGCAGTTACGAGGTCCGCACCTTCGGCTGCCAGATGAACGTACACGACTCCGAACGCTTGTCCGGCCTGCTCGAAGACGCGGGCTATGTGAAGGCCGCGCCCTCGGACACCCCCGACCTGGTGGTGTTCAACACCTGCGCGGTGCGCGAGAACGCCGACAACAAGCTCTACGGCACCCTCGGCCATCTGGCGCCGGTGAAGCAGGGCCGTCCCGGCATGCAGATCGCCGTCGGCGGCTGCCTGGCGCAGAAGGACCGCGAGACGGTCGTGCGCAAGGCGCCCTGGGTCGACGTGGTGTTCGGCACGCACAACATCGGCTCGCTGCCGGTGCTGCTCGAGCGGGCCCGCCACAACGAACAGGCTCAGGTCGAGATCCTCGAATCGCTCGAGGCCTTCCCGTCCACGCTGCCCGCCAAGCGGGAGTCGGCGTACGCGGGCTGGGTGTCGATCTCGGTGGGCTGCAACAACACCTGCACCTTCTGCATCGTGCCGGCGCTGCGCGGCAAGGAGGTCGACCGCCGCCCCGGTGACGTGCTCGCCGAGGTGCAGGCGCTGGTCGACCAGGGCGTGCTCGAGGTGACGCTGCTCGGCCAGAACGTCAACTCCTACGGCGTGAACTTCGTCGACCCGGAGCAGCCGCGCGATCGCGGCGCCTTCGCCCAGCTGCTGCGCGCGACCGGGCAGATCGAGGGCCTCGAGCGGGTGCGGTTCACCTCGCCGCATCCGGCCGAGTTCACCGACGACGTCATCGAGGCGATGGCGCAGACCCCCACCGTCTGCCCGCAGCTGCATATGCCGCTGCAGTCCGGCTCGGATCGGGTGCTCAAGGCGATGCGCCGCTCCTACCGCAAGGAACGTTTCCTCGGCATCATCGAGAAGGTGCGCGCCGCGATGCCGCACGCCTCGATCACCACCGACATCATCGTCGGCTTCCCCGGCGAGACCGAGGAGGACTTCCAGGAGACCCTCGACGTCGTGCGCCGCGCGCGGTTCACCAGCGCCTACACCTTCCAGTACTCCAAGCGGCCGGGCACGCCCGCGGCCGAACTGCCCGACCAGCTGCCCAAGGCGGTCGTGCAGGAACGCTACGACCGGCTGATCGCGCTGCAGGAGCAGGTGTCGCTGGAGGCCAACCAGGCGCTGATCGGCACCGAGGTGGAGCTGCTCGTCGCCGAGGGGGCTGGTAAGAAGAACGCGGTCACCGCCCGGATGAGCGGTCGCGCGCGCGACGGCAGGCTGGTGCACTTCCGGCCCGGCGCCGACGCGGGGATCCGGCCGGGCGACATCGTCACCGTTGACATCACCGAGGCGGCGCCGCATCACCTCATCGCCGACGGTGTGGTCAAGTCGCACCGGCGGACCAAGGCGGGCGACGCGCACGAGCGCGGGGTGACGCCCAAGACCGAGCCGATCGGTGTCGGCCTCGGCCTGCCGCGGATCGGCGCCCCGGTCGTCGAGCCCGTGGTCGACGGCTGCTCGACCGGGTGTTCGGCGTGAACGGTCAGCGCCCGGAGGCGGTAGCGCAGCGTGACCACGGAGGGCGCCCGTTCACGCCGAAAGAAGGAACAGCGTGAACGGTTCGGACGAACCCGAACCTACTACCGGTCGTAGTGGGTCGGGTGCGGGCGGCCCATCCGGGGATGGCACAGTAGAGCCCGGCGCACACGAGGCCGGCAACGATCAGCCTGCGGACAGGAGTGACGACGCGGTGAACCGGGTGGACGACAAGGAATTCGAACAGTTCCGCGGCGAACTCGACGCGGTGGAACGCCGCATCGCCGGCGAGATCGATCCCGGCGCGCGGGCGCTGGTCGTGGCGGGCGCGGTCTTCGCGCTGCTGATCTCGCTGGTGCTGCCGACCGCGGGTACCGCGCGCGGCTTCGACGTGCTGCTCGACACCGACGCCGCGGGAGTCGAGCACATCGGCCTGCCGTCGCGGATCTTCGTCTGGCTGGTCATCGTCTTCGGTGTCGGCTTCTCCCTGCTCGCCCTGACCACCCGCCGCTGGGTGCTGGCCTGGCTGGCCTGCGCGGGCTCGGCCGTCGGCAGCGTGTTCGGCGTGCTGTCGATCTGGCACCGCCAGACCCCCGGCCTCGGCAACTACGAGGGCGCGGGCCCCGGCATCGGCCTGATCCTGGGCACCATCGCGATCATGGTGCTCACCTTCCACTGGGTGCGCGTCGTGTGGAGCCGCACCGCGGTGCAGCTCGCCGCCGAAGAGCAGCGCCGCAACGCCGCCCGCGAAGCCGAGGATCGCGACCGCAAGCGCCTCACCGGCGAATAGGGAACGCAAACAAAGAAACCCCCGACCAGTGGTCAGGGGTTTCTCCTGTTCTATCGGTTGCTGACGGCGCCCTCGGCGGCTTCGGCCCATTCACGCCACTGCTTGGCTTGTTCCAAAGCCTTCTCCGCGTCGCGCTTCTTGCCCGCCGCGGTGGCCTTGGCGGCCTGCTCCTCGAACTGGGCGACCCGCTCGCGGAACTGGGCGGCGCGGGCAACGGCTTCCGGGTCGGTGCGGCGCCACTGCTGGTCGGCGGCGTCGCGCACGCGCTTCTCGATGGCGCGCAGCTTGCCTTCCAGCTCCTGCATGCGCTCGCGCGGAACCTTGCCGATGGCGTCCCACTTGTCCTGCAGTTCGCGCAGCGCGTTGCGGGCGGCGTCGAGCCCTGCGGCCGGGTCGATGTGCTCGTAGGCGCGCAGCAGTTCCTGCTTGGCGGTGGCGTTGTGCTCGAACTCGGCGTCGCGCTCGGACACCGCCGCGTTGCGGGCGGCGAAGAACACGTCCTGGGCGCTCTTGAACCGGCGCCACAGTGCCTCGTCGGCCTCGCGCGGCGCGCGACCAGCGGCCTTCCACTCGGTGAGCAGATCGCGGAACACCGCGGCCGTTCCGGTCCAGTCGGTGGACCCGGACAGCTCCTCGGCGCGCACACACAGCTCTTCCTTGCGGGTCTTCGCCGAGGCGCGTTCCCGGTCGAGCTCGGCGAAGTGGGCGCCGCGTCGGCGGTTGAACGCCTCGCGGGCCTTGGAGTACCGCTTCCACAGGGCGTCGTCGACCTTGCGGTCGACCCCGCGGATGGACTTCCACTCGTCGAGGATCTCGCGCAGCCGATCGCCCGCGTGCTTCCACTGGGTGGACTCGGCGGCGATCTGCTCGGCCTCGGCGGCGAGGGCTTCCTTGCGCTCGGTGTGCTCGTGCCGGGCGCGCTCCTTCTCCTCCTTGGCGTGCGCGGCGGCTTCCTCGGAATGCTCGGTGATGGCCTGCAGGCGCGTGGCCAGCCCGTCGATATCGCCGATGACGGCCGCGGTGGGCAGCGTCTCGGCGATCGCGAGCGCGGCGGCCTTGGTCTTGCGGGCGTCGGCGCCCGCGGCCAGTCTGGCCTCGAGCAGCGCGACCTCGGTCGCCAGATCGTCGAAGCGGCGGCCGAAGTGCTCGAGCCCCTCGGCGGCGTCGCCCGCCTGCCAGGAGCCGATGACGCGCTCGCCGTCGGCGGTCTTCACCCAGGCGGTGCCGTCCTCGTCGACGCGGCCCCACTTGCTCGGGTCGGTGACGGTCGGCACGACCACGGGATGCGGATGGGGTTGATCGGGTCCCGGCGCCGGTTTCACGGCGTGCGGCTTCGGCGGACGCGGAGACTTTCCGCCGGGCTTGGGGGTAGCGGAGGGTCGCGGGCCCGGACCGGGGGTGGGCTTCGCGGTTCCGTTGCTGTCGGTCATTGCTCTCCGTCCCTGCCGCGCGTCACGGCTGCCTGGTTACGCCCTAGCACATCCCATTGAACCCGGTTCGAGCCGAGGAAACCATCGATCCCAGGGATCGGATGCCGGATTTCCTGGGATTTCGTCCCGGACGACGTGGGTAGTCGCACCTGAAAACACTAGCAATCTCGGCGCGCATCACCGCGTCGGACACTCGCAGACCGCAGCCGGGTCGTGGTGCGGCGGGTGCCGGGCCGCCCGCGCGGTACGGCTACGGTTACGGCGTGTTCTCGATAGCGGCCCTGGTCCCGTCGCCGCCGATGCTGGTGCCCGAGCTGTGCGGGCGTCCCGTCGCGTCCGGCAGCGATCCCGACGACCCGACCGCGGTGCTGCGCGCCGCGGCACTCGACGCCGCGGGCACCCTCGCCGCGTCCGCCGACCGATGGACCGTCGTCGGCGTCGGCGCGCACGACCAGAACTTCCCGGCCACGACCAGAGGGACGTTCCGTGGTTTCGGCGCCGACGTTGTCGTCGGCCTCGGCCCCGCCGGCGCGGATCCGGGTCCAGCAGACGCCCAGCTTCCCCTGCCGGTCCTGGTCGCCGGATGGTTGCGCGAGCAGGTGGCGCCGGGGATCTCGGTGCGGGCGCGGCTGCTCGCCGCCGACGCGTCGCCGTCGGACTGCGCGCATGCCGGCGCCGCGTTGCGGGCCGAACTGGACGCCGACGCGGTGCCGCACGCGGTGCTCGTCGTCGCCGACGGCGCGGCGACGCTGACCGTCACGGCGCCGGGCTACCTGGACGAGCGGGCGGCGCCGGTGCAGCAGGCCCTCGACACCGCGCTGCGATCCGGATCGCGGTCCGGGCTCGCCGTGCTCGACCCCGCGCTGTGCGCCGAACTGCTGCTCGACGGACGTGCCGCCTACCAGGTACTCGGCGGTCTGTTCGCCGCCGATCCGGCCGATCCGCGGGTGCGTACCCTCTATCAGGGCGCACCCTATGGTGTCGGCTACGACGTGAGCGTGTGGCAACCGAGTGGACAGGAAGGTATCGACGAGTGACGAGCAGGCCAGGGCGCCCGATCGCGGTCGTCGGCCCCACCGCCACCGGGAAATCCGATCTCGCGCTCGATCTCGCCGAACGGCTCGGCGGCGAGATCGTCAATATCGATGCGATGCAGCTCTATCGCGGGATGGACGTCGGCACCGCGAAACTGCCGCCCGACCAGCGTCGCGGGATCCCGCACCACCTGCTCGACGTCCTCGACGTCACCGAGACCGCGACGGTCGCCGCCTATCAGAGCGCCGCGAGCGCGATCGTCGAGGACATCATGGCCCGCGGACTCGTCCCGGTGATCGTGGGCGGCTCGATGATGTACGTACAGGCGCTGCTCGACCAGTGGGACTTCCCGGCCACCGACCCCGAGGTCCGCGCGCGCTGGGAGGCGCTGCTCGCCGAGGGCGGGGTGCACGCGGTGCACGCGGCACTGAAGGAAGCCGACCCGGTCGCGGCGTCGACCATCCTGCCCACCGACGGCAGGCGGATGGTGCGCGCGCTCGAGGTCGTCGAGCTGACCGGGCAGCCCTTCGCCGCCTCGGCGCCGACGATCGGCACCCCGCGCTGGGACACCGCCATCCTCGGTGTCGACCGGGAGACCGCGGCGCTGGACGCCCGGATCGAGGCGCGCACCGCCCTCATGTTCGACACCGGCCTGGTCGAGGAGGTGCGCGGCCTGATCGAACTCGGCCTGCGGGACGGCCAGACCGCCCGCCGCGCGATCGGCTACGCCCAGGTGCTGGCCCATCTCGACGGCGAATACGACCTCGCCCACGCCCGCGAGCGCACCCTGATCGGCACCCGCCGGTATGTGCGCAGGCAGCGGTCGTGGTTCCGCCGCGATCCCAGGGTGACCTGGGTCGACGGCGCCGACCCCGAGCTCGCCGCGACCGCGCTGGCGCTGCTCTCCCCTCACCACACAGACCCGACAGGACGGACAGCGCAGTGACGCGTCGAGTAAGTACCCGCAACGCCTCGGTGCAGGTGTGGCAGGCCTACCTCAACAACCGGACAAAACGTCATCGTGACGGCCGGTTCCTCGTGCAGGGCGTGCGCCCCATCACCCAGGCGCTGGCCAACGACTGGCCGCTGGAAACACTGCTCTACCGGCTCGGCACCCCCGAGCTGTCGAGCTGGGCGCGCGAGGTGCTCGACACCGCTGACGTGCCGCAGGTCGGGCTGGTGCCCGAACTGATGGCCGAGCTGGGGGAGAAGGCGGCGAGCGTGCCGGAGATCGTCGCGGTCGCGGTCTCGCAGCAGCCGGACCTGGCCGACTACGCGCCCGGCGAACCGGGGGAGGACGCGCCGGTCGTCGTCGTGTTCGACCGCCCGAACTCGCCGGGCAACCTCGGCACGCTGATCCGCTCCGCCGACGCCTTCGGCGCGTCCGGGGTGATCGTCACCGGCCACGGCGCCGACCAGTTCGATCCGCAGGCCGTGCGCGCCTCCACCGGTTCGCTGTTCGCCGTTCCGGTTTTGCGCGCCGCCGGACCCGCACAGGTCCTCGAATTCCGGGACCGCCAGGCGGCGCGCGGCATCCCCACCCGCATCGTCGGCACCGACGAGGACGCGCCGAGCACCATCTACGACCACGACTTCACCGAGGCCACGATCCTGGTCGTCGGCAACGAGACCACCGGGATGAGCTCGGCCTGGGCCGAGGCCTGCGACGACCTGGTGACCATCCCGATGGGCGGCACCGCCAGCTCGCTCGGCGCGCCGTCGGCGGGCGCGATCAGCCTCTACGAGATCGCCCGCCAGCGGCGCACCTTCGCCCGGTAGCGCGGCGCTCGGCGGCGAAGAGGACAATGACGACCGTGTCCGACATCGAATTCAGCAAGGGCAACGGCACCCAGAACGACTTCGTCGTGCTGCCCGACCCGCAGGCCCGGCTCGACCTGACCGCCGACCGCGTCGCCGCGCTGTGTGACCGGCAGCGTGGCCTCGGCGCCGACGGCGTGCTGCGCGTCGCCACGGCGGCCGCCCTCGTCGACGCGGGGGTGCTCGATGCGCTGCCCGACGGCGTCGGCGGCGACGACTGGTTCATGGACTACCGCAATGCCGACGGTTCGATCGCCGAGATGTGCGGCAACGGTGTGCGGGTGTTCGCGCACTATCTGAACGCGTCCGGGATGGAATCGCGCACCGAGTACGTCGTCGGCAGCCGCGCTGGCGCCCGGCCCGTCGTTGTACACGCGGCGGGACCGGTCGACGGCGAGGTCACCGTCGACATGGGTGTCGTGCGTGAACTCGGCCCGTCCACCGCCATCCTGGGCGGCTGGGCGCTGCCGGGGATCGGCATCGATGTCGGCAATCCGCATCTGGCCTGCGTCGACGAGGGACTCACCGTCGACGCGCTGGCCAAACTCGATCTGGCCGTCTCGCCCGGCTTCGATCCCGACCTGTTCCCGCACGGGGTCAATGTCGAGATCCTCACCGCGCTGGGTCCCGACAACGCCGTCGACATGCGGGTCTACGAACGCGGCGTCGGCGAAACACGGTCCTGCGGAACGGGAACCGTCGCCGCGGCGGCCGCGGCGCTGACCGCCGCCGGTGTCCCGGTCGGCAGCGGATCCGGCGAGGTGACCGTGCGGGTACCCGGCGGCCAGGTGCGAGTCACCATCGACCAGGGCCGGGCCTGGTTGCGCGGTCCCTCGGTGCTGCTGGCCACCGGCACGTTGTCACGGGACTGGTGGAACGCGCAGTAGCCGGATAACCGGATGCGCACTGTCACCGTGACGTGGCAGCATAGAAGGCGTATGACGAAACCAGACACCCCCACAGAGCCCACCTCGGCCGAGCACACCACCGCGGCCGATCCCGACGTGGCCGCCGACCGCGGCGACGTCGACGACGCGCTCGCCCGCCACGCGGCCCGCATGCAGCGTCCCGGCTGGGCACCCGAACCCACCGTCGGCGAGATGCAGCTCGACGAGCGCTCCTCGCTGCGCCGTGTCGCCGGGCTGTCCACCGAACTCACCGACATCACCGAGGTCGAATACCGGCAGCTGCGCCTGGAACGGGTCGTGCTGGTCGGTGTGTGGACCACCGGCAGCTCCGCCCAGGCCGAGGCGAGCATGGTCGAGCTGGCCGCCCTCGCCGAGACCGCGGGCTCCGAGGTTCTCGAAGGCCTGATCCAGCGCCGCGACAAGCCGGACCCGGCCACCTACATCGGCTCCGGCAAGGCCGAGGAACTGCGCACCGTGGTCCTCGACACCGGCGCCGACACCGTGATCTGCGACGGTGAACTCACCCCCGCGCAGCTGACCGCGCTGGAGAAGGTCGTCAAGGTCAAGGTCATCGACCGCACCGCGCTGATCCTCGACATCTTCGCCCAGCACGCCACCTCCCGCGAGGGCAAGGCCCAGGTCGCGCTCGCGCAGATGGAATACATGCTGCCGCGACTGCGTGGCTGGGGTGAATCGATGTCCCGGCAGGCCGGTGGTCGCGCCGGCGGCAACGGTGGTGGTGTCGGTCTGCGTGGTCCCGGTGAGACCAAGATCGAGACCGACCGCCGCCGCATCCGCGAGCGGATGGCCAAGCTGCGCCGCGAGATCCGGGAGATGAAGACCGCCCGCGACACCATGCGTGCCCGGCGCGCGGGCAGCGGCGTCCCCGCGATCGCCATCGTCGGCTACACCAACGCGGGCAAGTCCAGCCTGATGAACGCGCTCACCGGCGCGGGCCTGCTGGTCCAGGACGCGCTGTTCGCCACCCTGGATCCGACCACCCGCAGGGCCGCGCTCGACGACGGCCGCGAGATGGTGTTCACCGACACCGTCGGCTTCGTCCGCCACCTGCCGACCCAGCTGGTCGAGGCGTTCCGCTCGACCCTGGAAGAGGTCACCGGCGCCGACCTGCTGCTGCACGTCGTCGACGGCTCCGATCCGCTGCCGCTCGAACAGATCAGGGCGGTCCGCGAGGTGATCACCGACGTGATCAAGGAGCAGGGCGCCGCCGCACCGCCGGAACTGCTGGTGGTCAACAAGATCGACGCGGCCGACCCGAACGAGCTCACCCGGCTGCGTGGGCTGCTGCCCGACGCGGCCTTCGTCTCCGCGCAGACCGGCGCCGGGGTGGAGGAGTTGCGCGAGCGGCTCTCGGAGGTACTCGGCGGGCTCGATGTCGACATCAGCGTGCTGCTGCCTTACAGCCGCGGCGATCTGCTCGCGCGCATCCACGCCGACGGCCGGATCATCTCCGCCGAGCATGAAGAAGGCGGCACCCGGGTCAGGGCGCGCGTGCCCCAGGCACTGGCCGCACCCCTGTCGGAATACGCCCATTCGGGTCCGGCCGAAGTCGTGCCGAGCTGATCCGACCAGCCGGATTTGCCGCGGGGTAGCGGCCAAGATCGATGCGACACAGCCATTTTCGGGCGCTATGGTCGATTGTCGACAGCAGGAGGGTGTTATGTCGAATGACCAGCGGGGTCCAGAGAGTGTGACAGAGAACAGGGCGGGATCGGTCGAGCAGGGCGACCGGATCCTCTCCGACAACGCGCCGTTGAACCCGACGCCGAGCGAGTGGGAGATCCGCGCGTTCGAGGCGGTGTTCGCGCCGGTGACCGCGTGGGCGAGCCCGCGGTTCTACGGCCTGGACAACATTCCGGCCGAGGGCCCGGTGCTGATCGTGGCCAACCACAACCTGCTCGGCGGGATCGATGCGCCGCTGCTGATGCCTGCGATCCTGCGGGCACGCGGGCGGCTGGTGCGCGGGCTGGCCGAACATGTGCTGATGGTGCCGGGCGTGCGCCATCTCCTGCACCGCTTCGGCGCCGTGCGCGGGACGCGCAACAACTGCCTGGCGCTGCTCGAGCAGGGGGAAGCGGTTGTCGTGTTCCCCGGTGGCGGCCGGGAGGCGATCCGCCGCAAGGGTGAGAAGTACGTGCTCAAGTGGGAGGGCAGGACCGGGTTCGCGCGGATGGCGATCCAGGCGGGGGTGCCGATCGTGCCGCTGGCGATGATCGGCGTCGACGACGCGTTCGACATCGTCTTCGACGGCCAGCATCCGGTGATGCGCCCGCTGCGCTGGACGTGCAGCCTGCTCGGCATCAACCCCGAGCTGAACCCGCCGATGGTCAAGGGCATCGGCCCGACACCGCTGCCGCGACCGGAACGGTTCTACTACTCCGCGGGCGCGCCGATCGACCCGACGCCGTGGCTCGAGGCCGAGGATCTCGATGCCGCGGCCGCCGACTTGCGCGATGTGGTCCGCAAGGGGCTCGAGGAGGAACTGGAGTTCCTGTTCAACGAGCGTGACCGCGATTCCGGTCGCACCCTGGTCGGCCGTCTGCGCGGCGCCCTGCCGTTCTGAGCCGGTCCGGCGCTGCGGAATGTCCGCGGCGCCGACCGCGTTACCCGCTATACGGACCCAAGTCCGGATAGCGGAAGGTGGCGACGATGGTGACTGCCCAGGTTCAGGTGGTGCCCGGCGCGGACCGCGCGCACTGGTGGAACGAGTGGCTCGACTCGCGGCAGTCGTTCCCGGCGACGGGCAATTTCGCGCTCGAGGACCATGCGCACGGTCTGCTTCTGGTGCACAACGAGGACACCGTCGGCCCTGGCGAGGGCTTCGACACCCATCAGCACCGCGACACCGAGATCCTCACCTGGGTCCTGGAAGGCACGGTCGTCCACCAGGATTCGGCGGGCCATTCGGGCATGATCCATCCGGGGCTGGCGCAGCGGATGAGCGCGGGCACCGGCATCCGGCATTCCGAACGCAACGGCGCGGGCTACCGGGAGCGCGAACGCCTGCACGTCGTGCAGATGTGGATTCCGCCGGATACCCCCGGCGTCGCGCCGAGCTATCAGGAACTCGACATCGAGGGTGACCTGCGCCGCAACACCCTGGTCCCGGTCGCCTCCGGCATGCGGAAGTACCGCGGCGAGGCCGCGATCGGCATCGGCAACCGCCATGCCGCCTTCCATGTGGCGCGACTGGATCCCGGGCAGGCGATCACCGTTCCCGACGCGCTCTACGGCCACGTGTTCGTCGCGCGCGGCTCCGTCGACTTCGAAGACAACGGCACCCTGGAACAGGGCGACGCCGTGCGCCTGACCGCCGCCGGCGGCCATCGCGTCACCGCGCTGACCGCCGCCGAGCTGCTGACCTGGGAGATGGACGCGTCCGTGCGCCGCTGAGCGCGATGCTCAGATCTTGCGGATGACGGTGACGACCTTGCCGAGGATTTGCGCGTCGTTGCCCGGGATCGGTTCGAAGTGCGGGTTGTGTGGCATCAGCCACACGTCCTTGCCGGTGCGCTTGAACGTCTTCACGGTCGCTTCGCCGTCGATCATGGCGGCCACGATGTCGCCGCCCTCGGCGACGTTCTGCTGCCGGACCACGACCCAGTCGCCGTCGCAGATGGCCGCGTCGACCATCGACTGGCCGACGACCTTCAGCAGGAACAGTGAACCGTCGCCGACGAGCTCGCGGGGCAGCGGGAAGACGTCTTCCACGGCCTGCTCGGCCAGGATCGGCCCACCGGCGGCGATCCGGCCGAGGACCGGGACGAAGGTCGGTGTCGGCCGGTTCGTGTCGACGTCGTCGGCCGGTTCGGGCAGCGTGGTCACCGAGCGGACCGCCTCGTCGAGACCGCGGACGTTCACCGCGCGCGGCCGGTTCGGGTCGCGGCGTAGATAGCCCTTGCGCTCGAGCGCCCGGAGTTGATGGGCCACCGAGGAGGTGGAGGTGAGCCCGACCGCGTCGCCGATCTCGCGGATGCTGGGCGGATAGCCGCGTTCGGTCACCGAGGTGCGGATGACGTCGAGGACCGTGCGCTGACGCACGGTGAGATCCGCGCCGGATCCCGATGTGACGGTGCCGGTAGCGCTTTCGTCACCCGTGTCGTCTGTGTGGGTCACCGTGTCCCGCCCTTTCGCTGGTCGATTTCGCCTTTCCGAGGCTAGTCGTGCCACGCCGAAGTATCAAACATCTGTTCGAGCATGTCGGGCGTTTCGTGCTGACATCGCCGTCGCGGCGTGGTAGAAATCGAACATCAGTTCGTCGCACACATGTTCGAACAAAGTGTGACACAGCGGCTTCACCAGCTATTCCTTCAGCAGCGGAGCACACCACCCCGGAGGTTCTTCCGATGAGCACAGCGACCAGCGCCCTGCAGTCCTACGACCCCGCCGCCTACCCCGAGCCGATCGCCCGGCGTCGCCGCAGCACCCGTGCGCGGCGGCCGTTCTCCCTCGTGCGTGGCGTGGGCGGCAGCCCGGTGGTGCGTCGTGCTGCCCAGCCCGCGATAGTGCGTCCCGAGAGGTCGCGTGGGCCTGCCGCCGAGGTGTTCGCCGCTTATGGAACGGACGGATTGGCCGCCGCGCGCGGGGTGCTCGCGGAGGCGGCGGCGCGGCCCGCCGACGCGGCGCTCGATATCGCCTTCGCCACGGTGCCGCAGACGGATTCGCCGCGGCCGCGGGTCGCGCGTGCGGCTCGCGCCGATCGTGGCCCGCGGGCGGCCGGGTCACGCAACGAGGCGGCGCTGTACGCGCGCGTCGGCGGTGTGCGGCCCGCCCGCGGCGTGCATCCGATGCGCCGGGTCGAGCAGGCGCAGCTCGGGTTCGCGGCACTGGCCGTGGCGGCGCTGGTGACCGCGCTGATCGTCGTCGCGTTCCTCGGCCTCGCGCACATGCGCGCCGGCAGTTTCGGCGACCGGTTCGATCCGGCGACGTCCGGGATTTCCGGGCAGGTCGACGCCCCGTCGGGCGGACTGTCCGGGACAGTTCGATAGTACGAAAAGGCCTGCACAGGAACGGTTTCCGCGTGTGATTCACGACCTGACCGGCCGATGGGCTGAACGAAAAGCACACCAAAACTAGAACGCGTTGCTACGGTGACGTGCATCCTGAGCCGGGGCGGGTACGGCCCCTCGGCCGAATCCGGATGCGAGGTCACGTGCGCCGCTGCTCGATCGCCCTGCTGCTCAGTCTCGTTCTCGGCGCGGTGCTTGCGCCCGCCGCCGACGCGAGCCCCGCGTACGCGGACTACCTCGATCTTCCCGCGGTCAATGCCGAGGGCGAATTCGGCGGTGGCCTGCATCCGGCGCTGCCACTGAGCGAACCACCGCTGCGGGCCGCGCTGACGCAGGCGAGGGCCGACGGCATCGCGCCGATGCGCTATGGCACGCTGCTGCACCAGTATTGGCTCGTCGTCTCCACCGGCAACGCGGGAATCGACCTCGCCACCTGGGATCCCGCTCGCGGCACCGCCGCCAATTCGGCGACCTTCGCCCAGGTGTACGTCAACTATTTCCGCATTGCCGCCGCCCGCCCCGACTTCTACTGGGCAGGCCTGGCCGGCATCGCGGGCGGCTCGTTCGCCTCCGGCTTCTTCGACGTCGGCGACATCGGCACGGTGCTCTCCGTCGGGGGAATCCACGAGCTCGGCACCGCCGTCGCCGACCTGCTGCGAGCCACCCCACCCGAACTCGTCGCCGCGATACCGGCCGACATCGCGCGCCTGGCCGCCGACGGGCCGCGATTGACCGCCGCCGACCTGGCCTGGTACCAGCACCGGCTGATGATCATGCAGAAACACATCTTCACCGACCTGGTGTCGATGCACGAGGCCTACCTCGCCGAGGGGATGGCGGCCATCGACGAGATGTTCGCGGCGGGCGTGATCGACGACGACGTCCGCACCGCCTGGACAGGCATCGACGGCGGCACCGCGGCGGGCCGCGCGGACGCGCTGGTCCGGATGACCGACCGGGAGCAGAACCACATCGTCGCCGATCAATGGGACGTGACCGCGGCCGGTCGCGACGGCATGGGCCGGGTACTCACCTACGTCACCACGGTCGCGGGCAAACCGGCGGTCCCCGGTGTCCGCGCGCCCGGGGTGTACGCCCCCGTGACGGTGCGGGCCGGCGGGCTCGGCCTGCGGATGCCACTGCCCGACTTCAACTGGGCCGACCGCGACGCACGCTGGTCCTACATCACCGCCGATCTGGTTCCCCGCCATCTCGACCTCGCCACCGACATGGCGCACGCGGTGACGGTGTACTCCGAGCCCTTCCCCGCCAAGCTCACCCGCGGCCGCATGCTGGGCCGCCTACCGGAGCTGATCGCGGACCTGACCACGCAGTGGCAGGTGGTGCACCAGTGACAGGTATTCTGTCAAGTGCCATGGAGTAGACGTCGTATCGACGAAGGAACCCTCGGATGCATTGCCCGTATTGCCGACACCCTGACTCGCGAGTCGTCGACTCGCGTGAAGTCGAGGAGGGCACGGCGATCCGCCGTCGGCGGTCGTGTCCGACCTGCGGTCGCCGGTTCACCACCGTCGAGACCGCGATCCTGTCGGTGGTCAAGCGCAGCGGCGTCACCGAGCCGTTCAGCCGCGAGAAGGTGATCGTCGGTGTCCGGCGTGCGTGCCAGGGCCGTGAGGTCGACGACGACGCGCTGAACCTGCTCGCCCAGCAGGTCGAAGACGCGGTGCGCGCCAAGGGATCTCCCGAAGTGCCCAGCCACGAGGTGGGTCTGGCCATCCTCGGCCCGCTGCGCGATCTGGACGAGGTGGCCTATCTGCGGTTCGCCTCGGTCTACCGATCCTTCACCAGCGCAGCCGATTTCGAACGCGAGATCACCGAGATGCGCAAGGCGCGGGCGGCGGCGGTCGCCGCGACCGACTGACGATCAGCGCCGGATCGCGCCGATCGCCTTCTCGATCCGCTTGGCCGACACCGGGTACGGCGTGCCGATCTTCTGCGCGAACAGGCTCACCCGCAGTTCCTCGATCATCCACCAGATCTCGGTGACGTCGCGCGCGTTCCTGCGGCCGTCGGGCAGGCTGCGCACCAGCTTGTCGTAGGCGGCCAGCATCCGGTCGACCTCGGCCATGCCCTGGCGATCACGCACCGCCGAGCCGGGCAGCGATTCGAGGCGTTGCGCCGCGGCGAGCAGATAGCGGGGCAGTTCGCGCAGCCGGGCGCGGCCCCATTCGGCGACGAAACCGGGGAACAGCAGGTCGTCGAGCTGCTGGCGGACATCGTCGGCGATATCGGTCTCGGCGGTGTCGGCCAGGGCGGCACGCGCCTGATGCGCGGCCGACAGCACGGGCGCCACCGCGCGGATCAAGCCGGTGACCGCGGTCGCCAGCTGGGGGCGGACGGCGGCGACCAGCTTGTCGAACGCCTCGGGGGTGCGCACGGGGCCACCGGCGGCCGCGATGAGCTCGTCGGCGGCCGCGATCCGGCAGTCCTCGACCAGCTTGTCCAGGGAGCCGTCGGGATTCTGGCTCAGGGCCAGCCGGTCGGCGGCAGGCAATCCGGCGGTGACCGCGCGGGTGGACGTCGGGATCGCGGCCAGCAGCAGGGTACGCACCCCGGCGCGCATGGCGGCGGCCTGCTCGGCGGGAGAACTGAGCACGCGCACGGCCACACCCTCGCCCTCGGGCACCAGCGCCGGGTATCCGGTCACCGTCTGACCGGCCACCTCGCGCCGCACTGTCGGGGCCACCGCGCCGAGGGATTCGGAGGTCCAGACGGTCGCGGGTGCGCGTTCGGCGCCTGCGGTGGCGCGGGCGACCGAGGCGGAAACCTGCTCGGCCAGTGTCGATTTCAGCTGCGCGAGGTTCTTGCTCTTGGCCAGTACCGTGCCGCGCTGATCGACGGCGGCGAAGGTCATCCGCAGGTGATCCGGCAGCGCGGTGGAGGGCAGGTCGTCGGCGGAGATGGTGACCGAGCCCAGCCGCGAGAGTTCCCTGGACAGTCCGGTGCGCAACGGCTCGGCGCGCGGGGTCAGCTCGCGCAGCGCCGCCGCGGCGAAGTCGGGCGCGGGAACGACCGTGCGGCGCAAGGCCTTCGGGAGGGTCTTGATGTAGGCGGCCGCCAGTTCCTCGCGCATGCCCGGCACCAGCCAGTCGAAGCCGACGGCCCGCACGTGCGCGAGTTGCTCGACCGGGATCCGCACGGTCACGCCGTCGTCGTCCTGGCCGGGCTCGAACTGGTAGGTCAGCGGGAAGCTGAGTTCGCCCTGGCGCCAGGCGTCGGGGAAGTCGGTCGGGTCGAGCGCGGCGGCGCCCGCGTTGACCACGGTGTCGGTCGAGAAGTCCAGCAGCGCCGGGTCGGTGCGTTCGGCCTTGCGCCACCAGCTGTCGAAATGGCGCACCGAGACGATATCGGCGGGCAGGCGCTGGTCGTAGAACTCGAACAGCACTTCGTCGTCGACGAGGATGTCGCGGCGGCGGGCCCGGTGCTCGAGATCGGCGACATCGTCGATCAGGGCGCGGTTGCGCGCGAAGAAGCCGTGCCTGGTCTGCCACTCGCCCTGGACAAGGGCGTGGCGGATGAACAGTTCGCGGGAGAGCTCGGGATCGATGCGGCCGTAGTCGACCGGTCTGCCCGTCACCAGCGGTACGCCGTAGAGCGTGGCCCGCTCGTAGGCGCGGGCCGCGCCCCGCTTGGACGACCAATGCGGCTCGGAATAGGTGCGCTTCACCAGATCGCCCGCGAGCCGCTCGGCCCACTCGGGTTCTACCTTCGCCGCGATCCGGCCCCACAGCCGCGACGTCTCGACCAGCTCGGCCGCCATGACCCAGCGCGGCGGCTTCTTCGCCAGCGAGGAGCCGGGGAAGATCATGAACTTCGCGTTGCGCGCGCCGAGGAATTCCCGCGACTCCGCCTCGCGCACACCGATATGCGACAGCATGCCCGCCAGCAGCGATTGGTGGATCTGCGCGCTGGGCCACGGCATCGCCGCCTCGGCGTCCGCCGCGGCCGACTGTGCCGACCCACGAACGGCTTTCGTCCCGGACGTGCTCTGGCCCGAACGCGGCTCCGGCTGCGGTGCTTGCCGCGCCGCGTCGTCACCGCGTCCACGCCGGGAACGGCCGCCTTGCTGCCGTGCCGGCTCCGGCGTTCGCTCGTCGCGCCCTGCCGATTGCGGTGCGCCGTCGGGAGCGCGCCCCCGGCCGCGGCGGTTCCGCTTCGGGCCCGCGCCGTCCTCGACCGCCGGGGGATTGTCCGGGTTCGCCCGCTGCGTGCCCGCGTCGTTCCAGCCGAGCCCGCGGGTGATGGTGCGCAGCTGACCGTGTAGATCCTGCCACTCCCTGATCCGCAGGTAGTGCAGGAACTCGTCACGGCACATCCGGCGGAACTGGTTGGACGACAGCGACTTCCGCTGCTCGGTCAGGTAGTCCCACAGCCGCAGATAGGCCAGGAAGTCCGAACCGTCGACGGTGAAACGGGCGTGCTGGGTGTCGGCGGCCTGCTGATGGTCGACGGGTCGTTCGCGCACATCCTGGATCGACAGCGCGGCCACGATCACCAGCACCTCGTCCAGGCACCCGTTGCGATGCGCTTCCACGAGCATGCGCGCCATCCGCGGGTCGACCGGCAGCTGCGCCATCTCCCGGCCGATCGGGGTGAGCGTGAGATGCCCGCCCGAATGCGCTTCGCCGTCAACGGCTTTCGCGCTGCCGTGGGCCAGCGCGCCGAGTTCCTCCAGCAGCGCGATGCCGTCGCGGATGGCGCGGCGATCGGGGGCCTCGACGAACGGGAAGCTTTCGATGTCGCCCAGGCCGAGCGCGGTCATCTGCAGGATGACCGCGGCCAGATTGGTGCGCAGGATCTCCGGTTCGGTGAACGCGGGCCGCGACTCGAAATCGTCCTCGGAGTACAGCCGGATACAGATGCCGTCGGCGACACGACCGCAACGGCCCGACCGCTGCCGTGCCGAGGCCTGCGAGACCGGTTCGATCGGCAGCCGCTGCACCTTGGTACGCATCGAGTACCGCGAGATGCGTGCTGTGCCGGGGTCGATCACGTAGCGGATGCCGGGCACGGTCAACGAGGTCTCGGCGACATTGGTGGCCAGCACCACCCGTCGGCCGGTATGCGGAGCGAAGACCTTGTGCTGCTCGGCGGCGGACAGGCGCGCGTACAGCGGCACGATCTCGGTGCGGGGCAGTTTCAGGTCGCGCAGCGCGTCGGCGGTGTCGCGGATCTCGCGTTCGCCCGACAGGAACACCAGCACGTCACCGTCGCCCTCGGCGAACAGCTCGGTGACCGCGTCGGCGATGGCGTCGGTGGGATCGCGATCGACGACGCGGGTGTCCTCCTCGTCCTCGTCGTCGGAACCGGGCAGCTCGAGCGACAGCGGGCGATACCGCAACTCGACCGGATACGACCGGCCCGACACTTCGACGATCGGCGCGGGCGTGCCCTGCGCGTCGGCGAAATGGCGGGCGAACAGTTCGGGATCGATGGTCGCCGAGGTGATGATCACCTTGAGGTCGGGGCGCTGCGGCAGCAGCTGTTTGAGATACCCGAGCAGGAAGTCGATATTGAGGCTGCGCTCGTGCGCCTCGTCGATGATGATCGTGTCGTAGCGGCGCAGCATCCGGTCGCGCTGGATCTCGGCGAGCAGGATGCCGTCGGTCATCAGCTTGACCAGGGTGCGGTCCGAGGCCTGATCGGTGAAGCGGACGGTGTAGCCGACCACGTCACCCAGTTCGGTGCCCAGCTCCTCGGCGATGCGTTCGGCGACGGTGCGCGCGGCCAGGCGGCGCGGCTGGGTGTGCCCGATGGTGCCGCGGATACCGCGCCCGAGTTCGAGGCAGATCTTCGGGATCTGGGTGGTCTTGCCGGAGCCGGTCTCGCCGGCCACGATCACCACCTGGTGCTCGGCGATCGCGGCGGCGATGTCGTCGCGGCGCGCGGAGACGGGCAGTTGTTCCGGATACCGGATCGACGGAACCGCCGCGCGGCGATGGGCCACGCGGGTCGCGGCGGCGGCGATCTCGGCGTCCAGCGCGGGCAGATCGTCGGGGCGCGCCCGGTCGAGCTTGCGCCGGAGCCGGTGTTCGTCGCGCAGCGAGACCTCCGCCAGGCGGGTGCGCAGCGCGCGGGTTCCGGTGCTAGCTGTCCTGGTCATTGCGCCTACCAGCGTAGCGAAGCCCGCCACCGGTTTTCCGCTCGCGCTCCCTGTGCGCGGGACGGCGGAGACCAACGACACACCGTGACACCGTTCGGTCGCGTCCGCGCGTCCGGTCCGCCGTCCACGACGCGTCGGCCCGCCGACGTTCAGCTCCACGTCCACGACGGTGCCGCGTGCGAAGATCCGGGCATGGGCGAGCACAGCGATTCGCGAACCGTCACCGCCGCCGCGGGCGTACCGGAGCGAACCGCGGGCACGGCCGCGGTGGCGACAGCGTGGTGGATCAGGGCCTACCGCATCGGTTTCGGGGTGCTCGGGGCGGTCACCCTGCTCTGGATTCCACTGCGCAACGCCGACTCGGCGACCTTCTCGCTGACCAACTATCTGAGCTACTTCACCATCGAGTCGAACATTCTCGGCGTGGCCATCCTGCTGATCGGTGGGCTGCTCGCACCGCAGAGCCACCGCTGGCAGCTGCTGCGCGGCGCGGTGACGCTGTACATGCTCATCACCATGGTCGTGTACGCCGTGCTACTGGCCAATATCGACGTGATGCTGACCGACAAGTGGATCAACGACATCATGCACCGGTACCTACCGCTGGTGCTCGTCCTCGACTGGATGCTGGTCGCGATGCCGCGGCGGTTGCGCCCGAGCGCGCAGCTGATCGGGCAGTGGCTGATCTTCCCGTTGATCTACGGCGTCTACAGCCTGATCCGCGGGCCGATCGTCGACTGGTACCCGTACCCGTTCATCGATCCGCGCCAGCAGGGCTACGTGTCGATGGCTCTCGGATTGGTCGTGCTGACCCTGGTGTTCGCGGTGCTGGCGGTTGCCATGGCGTCGCTGGGCGACCTGCCGGCCTGGTGGCGGGAACGCAAGTCCGAGGACTGAGACATCCGCGAGTCCGGCGAGCGCGACCCGGCCGGTTCGGGTATGTGTGGAGCCATGAATGCGCTCTGGCATGGATTCGCGGATATGGGCGCCGTCACTCGTGACGGTGCGTTCGTCGTCGCCCGCGGCGACGGTGCCTACGTCTACGACACCGCGGGCACACGGTATCTCGACGCCACGGCCGGGCTCTGGTTCGCCAACGTCGGGCACGGTCGCGCGGAGATCGCCGACGCCGTCGCCGAGCAGTTGCGCACCATCGCCCACTACTCGAACTTCGGTGACCTCACCGAACCGCCGACGCAGGAACTCGCCGAGAAGCTGTCGGCCATCGCGCCGGTTCCCGGCAGCAAGATCTTCTTCACGTCCGGCGGCTCGGACTCGGTGGAGACCGCGGCCAAACTGGCGCGCCGGTACTGGCACGAACTGGGCCGCACCGACAAGAAGATCCTGGTCGGCCGTCGCCTGGCCTACCACGGCATGCACTACGCGGGCACCTCGATCGGTGGGCTCGCAGGCAACACCGAGGGCTACGGCGAGCTCGTCGCCGACACCCGCACGGTCGAATGGAACGACGCGAAATCGCTGCTCGCCCTGATCGAGGAGATCGGCGCCGAACAGATCGCGGCGTTCTTCTGCGAGCCGATCATCGGCGCCGGCGGGGTGTATCTGCCGCCGCAGGGCTACCTGGCCGAGGTGCGCCAGATCTGCCGCGATCACGACATCCTGTTCGTCGCCGACGAGGTGGTGACCGGCTTCGGCCGGATCGGCGGCACCTGGTTCGCCTCGACCCGGTTCGACCTCGAACCCGACCTCGTCACCACCGCCAAGGGCCTGACCTCGGGCTACCTGCCGATGGGCGCGGTGTTCATCGCTCCGCACCTGGCCGAACCGTTCTTCGCCGGTGGCGTGTGGTGGCGCCACGGCTACACCTACGGCGGGCACGCCGGCGCGGCCGCCGCTGCCCTGGCCAACCTCGCCATCATCGAACGCGAGGGACTGCTCGAGGAAGCGGCCCGGCTGGAGAGCACGCTGCACACCCTGCTCGCTCCGCTGGCCGACCATCCGCGCGTCGCCGAGGTCCGCAGCGGAATCGGCGCCGTGGCCGCGGTCCAGCTGGCCGACCCGTCCGAGGGACCCGCACTGGTGAAAACCCTGCGCGAACACGGCATCTCGGGCCGCGCCGCCGGACAGGGCGCGATGCAGATCTCACCGTCGTTCGTGATGACCGATGCCCAGGTCGCCGACCTGGTCGAGGGCTTCACCCGCGCGCTGGGCTGACCTCTGCCGCGAGTGTGTGCGTGAAGAACTGGCTGTACGGGTCGAGGACGTAGTCGGCGAAAGGCTCGCACTCGGTGAAACCGTGGCGCAGGTAGAGGCGGCGAGCAGGCGCGAAGTACTCCTGTGACCCGGTCTCCAGGCTCAGCCGGGTGTATCCGCGTCGTCGTGCCTCGTCGACGATGTGGGCCAGCACTCTCGCGGCGACCCCGCGGCCGGTGAATCCGTCGGCGGTGCGCATGGACTTGATCTCGCCGTGGCGTCGGTCGAGTTGCTTCAGCGCCCCGCAGCCTGCCAGTTCGTCACCGGCCCAGGCGCTCCACACCGTGACCGCCGGATCGCGCAAGGCGGTCAGGTCGAGAGCGTGCATGCTGCAGGCGGGGGAGTTGGCGGCCATCTCGGTGTGGTGGCCGGTCAGCAGGTCGCGGATCGGGGCGCCGGTGAGGTCGTCGACCGTGACGCGCACCGCCTGCATCGAGTTGACGGACTGTGCATCGGACATCGGTCCATGATCCGTCATCGCTATGACGACGACGTTGCCCGGGTGAAAACGCGCCCGCGGGCGCCGTGTCGATGCGAGCATGGTGAGGCTCGGGTGGCGACTCGAAGGTGGTGGGGTGTGGCCGAATTCGTTCAGGACAATGCACTCGTACGCTGGCCGGTGGTCGCCGCGTTCGTCCTCGCGATCCTGATCGTCTCGGCCCGATTGACCAGGCGGCCACCACCCACCCACCGCGTCGACGCCGCGGCCGACAGCGCGCACCTGCTGATGTGCCTGGTGATGCTGGCCATGCTGGTGTTTCCCGCCGCGACCGACCCGCACGCCGTGCGTGGGGTGCTCACCGCGCTCACCGTGGCCTTCGCGATCCTGCTGGCCGAGCGCGTCGTGCGGCGGCGCACCGGCGCGACGGCGGCCTCCGCCGGGGTCATGGCGATCGGGTACCACACCGTGGCCGCGGCAGCCATGCTGTACGCGATGGCCGGTCACGGCGGCGACCACGCGACCGGTCCGGCGCCCTGGCCCGCGTTCGCCCTGGCCGCCCTGTTCACGGTGGATGCCCTGGTCGCGGTCGGCACCGTCGGTCATGGCCCCCGCTGGCACCGGTTCGTTCACCCCGCAGGCGCCCACCCGCTGACCTCGGCGCTGGTGCCCCACGTGGTGATGGATATCGGTACCGCGTTCATGTTGATCGCCGCGATCGGCCGGTGAATACCGATCCACAACCGCTCTTGCTGCGAATTGCCCTTGTGTGGACAGGAATTCGACGATGAATCGGCAGCGCGGTCCCGATCCGGCGCCGGGTGGCGTCGCGCTGCCCGATCCCGAGTTCCCGTCCGGCGCCGACGATCGCGACACGGTGCGTGAGCTGTACCGCGCCACCGGCGCCGCCGCCTTCGGGCTCGCGCTGCGCGTCCTGCATCGCCGTGGCTCGGCCGAAGACGTTGTCCGCGAGGGGTATCGGCGCCTGCGTGTCGCGCCGTGGACGGCCGACACCGGCGCCACCACCCTCGCCGCCACCGCGCCGGTCGTCGATTTGCCGCCCGTCCCCGACCTCGGGACACCGTGGGGCCGTTCGGCCTTCGCTGCCCGGCTGGGGACCGAGACCGACACCACATCCGGCCGCGGCGCCGTCTACGACGGTGATTGGACCGGACCGGGCGCCGAGCACCCCGGCGAATCCCTGCCGGCGTCCGCGTGTGCGGGCCGTGACGATGCGGTGTTCAGCGCCGACCAGACGTGGCTGCTCGCCCAGATCCATCGGCTCGCGGTGCAGCGGCTACGGCTGGACCGCCACGACGGCGACGAGGTGCCCTGGCTCGCGGCCTCGGCTCGCCTCGGCTTCGCCGATCCGCTCGACAGCCATTGCGAAGTGTTCGTGCTCGCCTACTACGGCGGGCGCACCTACCGGGCGATCAGCCGGGAACTGGGCCTGCGCGTGCCGGTCGTCACCCGGCTGCTCGCCGAAGGTGTCGAACGGCTCGCCGAGCAGCGGATCGTCCGCGTCGGCAGCACCCGGACCTGGTGCCCGCCGGGCTCGATCCTGGCCCTCGCCGACGCCTACGCGCTGGACGCGGTCGCCGAACTCGAGTATCACCACATCGAGAACAAGCTCGCCGCGATCGCCCCGCACCGGCTCGCCCAGTTCGCCGCCCGGGTCCGCGGCGTGCACGCCATGCTCGCCCGCCTGGCCGTCGACGACCGGCGCACCCCGCCACGGCATCTGGAGGCCCGCATCCTCGCCGACCTGAGTGCCGCCGAGGCGCCACGGCGCGGACACTGGACCACCCGGCCACCGTGGTTGCGCCGCTTCGGCGGCCAGCTCGGACAGTGAGGTCAGAGCACGACCACGTGGTCCTCGGCGACCCGGCCGCCCAGCCGCACCCAGCCGTCGGAATCCCATTCGGTGTAGAGCTGCGAGCCCTGGCCCTGGGTCACCACCAGCCCACGCCGCAGCCGCCCGGTGAGCGCGACCGCCGCCGCCCCGGTCGCCTCGTCCTCGGCGACGCCCATCGCCGGCGCGAACATCCGTGACCGCAGCGCCCCGCGCGGCTCGTCGGTCCACACCCAGAAATAGTGCTGGCCCTCGGTGACGTCGCCGGGCTGCAGCAGCGCCAGTTCCTCGACCGAATCCAGTTGGTGAAAGGTGAAGTCCGGCGCCCACTCGGCACGGGCGGTGATCCAGGTGATGCCGTCGGTCTGGTCGACGGTGACCGGACCCGCCGTCTCCTGCAAGGTGTGCACCGGCGTGCGCCGCGCCGCCAGCCACCACGCGGTGCCAACGCTCGGGTGGCCCGCGAACGGCAACTCCACGAGGGGTGTGTAGATGCGGACCCTGGCGACGCCGTCGACGGGATCCTCGACGACGGTGGTCTCACTGAAGCCGAGGCGCGCGGCCAGCTCCTGCTTGTCGAGCGCGACGACATCACTCGCGCGGGCGATACCGAGCGCGTTGCCGAGCTGTCCGGCGGGGTCGGTGAACACTCTGACGACCTCGACCTGGATATCCGGGGCTTCGGGCACCTCGTGTGCGTTCATGATCGCGAGCCTACCGGCCGGGTCACGAGGCCGACAGGACCGCGCGAGCCCGGTCGTGTCCTTGGGAAACGACCGCGGCCCCCGGATCGGAGAAGTCCGATCGGGGGCCGCGGCGACACGGTGAATCAGACGGCGGCGGCCGCCAGCGCCTCGGTCGACTGCACCGCCTGGCCGACACCGGCGACGATGGCCGCCGCGCGCAGCGACTCGAAGATCACCTCGCGCGACACACCGGCCTCGCGCAGCGTCTTCTCGTGTGCCTCCAGGCAGTGGGCACAGCCGTTGATCGAGGACACCGCGAACGACCACAGCTCGAAATCGGCCTTGTCGACGCCAGGGTTGCCGATGATGTTCATCCGCAGGCCCGCGCGCAGGTCGTCGTAGCGACCGTCCAGGAACGCCTTACCGCGGTAGAACACGTTGTTCATGCCCATGATCGACGCGGCGCCCAGCGCGGCCTCGTAGGCCTCGGCGGAGAGCACATCGGCGGCTTCCTCGGCGATCTCGCGCAGGGTGGTCGCCGAGCGGGTCGCGGCGGCCGAAGCCAGCAGGGTGCCCCACAGCTGCTGCTCGTTGAGCACCGTGGTGCGGGCCAGCGAGGACAGGTTGAGCTTGAGGTCCTTGGCGTACTCGGGAAGGGAGTTCTTCAGGTTCTCGATGCTCATGACAGTGGGGCTCCTCTGGGGTGAATCGGTGGGAAGGGTGGATCAGACGCTGGCCGAGAGCAGTTCGCCGGCGTTGATCGTCGGGTCGCCCTTCTTCCAGTTGCAGGCGCACAGCTCGTCGGACTGCAGGGCGTCGAGCACGCGCAGCACCTCGTCGACATTGCGGCCGACCGAACCGGCGGTCACCGAGACGAACTGCACCTCGTTGTTCGGGTCGACGATGAAGGTGGCGCGATCGGCGACCCCGTCGGCGTTGAGAACGCCGGTGGCGGTGGCCAGTTCACGCTTGAGGTCCGACAGCATCGGGAAGGGGAGGGTCTTGAGGTCCTCGTGCTGGGCGCGCCACTGGAAGTGCACGAACTCGTTGTCGACCGAGGCGCCGAGCACCTGGGTGTCGCGGTCGGCGAACTCGTCGTTCAGCTTGCCGAACGCCGCGATCTCGGTGGGGCACACGAAGGTGAAGTCCTTGGGCCAGAAGAACACCACGCGCCACTTGCCCGCGTAGTCGTCGCTGGTGATCTGGGTGAAGTAGTCGTCGGGCTGCTGCGCGTCGACCTTCGACAGGTCACCTCCGATGACGGCCTTGAGGTTGTATGCCGGGAACTGGTCGCCGATGGTCAGCAGAGCCATGCGCGTCTCCTCATTCGTGGTGTGGTTGCTCATCGTGTGAGCTCGTCGGTGATCTTGCCGAAAGCGTACTGAAAGGTAAAGCCGATTGCTTGCCCTACACTGATAGGCGTGACTGATCAGACTTATCAGCCAACCCTGTCGCAGCTGCGTGCGTTCGTCGCCATCGCCGAATACCGGCATTTCGGCACCGCCGCAGCGCGTTTGACTGTGAGCCAACCCACGTTATCGCAGGCACTGGCATCACTGGAAAACGGACTGGGGCTCCAGTTGATCGAGCGCAGCACCCGGCGGGTGCTCGTGACCGCGGCCGGGATGCGACTGCTGCCCCAGGCGATGGCGACGCTGGAAGCCGCCGACCGGTTCGTGGCCTCGGCGACCGGTGACGGCCTCGGCGGCGTGCTGCGCCTCGGCATCATCCCGACCGTTGCGCCGTACGTGCTGCCGGAGCTGCTGCCCGAACTGCGCCGCAAACTGCCCGGCCTGGTTCCGCACGTGGTGGAGGACCAGACCTCCCGGCTGCTCGAGGGCCTGCGCACGGGTGTTCTCGACGTCGCGCTGCTCGCCCTGCCCACCGGAGCGCCGGGGCTCGTCGAGATCCCGCTGTACTCGGAGGAATTCGTGCTCGTCACCCCGCGCGGGCACGAGTTGGCCGGGCGCACCGACCTGGCCGCGCCGGTGCTCGCCGGCATGCCGCTGCTCCTGCTGGACGAGGGGCACTGCCTGCGCGATCAGACCCTGGAGTTGTGCCGCAGCGCCGAGGTGCATCCCGGTGCGGTCGGCGACACCCGCGCCGCCTCGCTGACGACGGTGGTGCAGTGCGTGGCAGGCGGTCTCGGCGTCACCCTCATTCCGGAGATGGCCGTGGCCACCGAAACCGCGCGCGGCACTCTCGATACCGCCCGCTTCGCCGATCCGGCGCCGGGGCGCACCATCGGTCTGGCCTACCGCGGATCCTCGGCGCGGGCCGAGGATTACGAATACCTTGCCGCAGTGATTCGATCGAAGCGACCCTTCTGATTTTATATGCACTAACTATTTCATCTGTTCGAACGACGCAATTCCCGTCCGCGAGTGCTGTTCTTGATTACGGTGACGGTCCCGCCACGGGGTCGGCACGACAAGTGTGCAGCAGTCGAAGGAATGGTCATGTACAAAGTTCGTTCAACCATCGCGGTGCTCGCGTGCGCGCCGCTGATCGCACTCGGCACCGGCGTAGCCGGCGCAGCACCCGCGGCGGATCCTGCCCCCGTCCCCGTCGCACCGGTGCCCGTTCAGGTAGAGCCCGTAGTGCTCTCGCCGTTCATCACGATCCCCCTCGCCTTCCTCGGGTGTCTTCCGGTCCTGGTGACGGTTCCGTTCCTCTACCCGGTGTGCGTGGTCTGACACGCTGATGCCGGTACCGACGAGGAACATTCGAGCCACTCCCGCACGACAGTGCGGGAGTGTCCCCGTGGCACTCTGCTAGAGATGTGAATGCGCGCGGCGGGATCGGCGTGGAATTCCCTCCGATTCGAGCCGCCGAAATTATTGCGCCGACATCGCGGTGGTCAACAACAACCGGACCAATTCGGCCTGCCGGTGTGTTTTCGTCTTGGCGAAAATATGCTGCAGATGCGTGCGCGCGGTGAATACCGAGACCGAGAGCTGATCGGCGACGGCTTGCAACCCGTCGCCACGCAGAACCGCCATGGCGACCAGCGTTTCCGCCTCGGTCAAGCCGTAGAGGTCGTGCAGCGCTTCCGGTTCCGGTTCGGGGTCGCGGTCCGGATCGGCGATCAGCAGCAACACGGCCCGATGCCAGGGACCGTCCCCGTTTCCGGAAACTCCGTCCAGCGGCGAGATCCGCACGATCAGCGGCCGATTGCCGGAGGGGCGCGCGACCGCGACATTCCCGCCACCGTTCGCCGACTCCGCGGCCTGTTCGATCAGCTCGCGCAGTCGCGCCTGGGTGCCCGGCGACCTGGCTCGCAGCCGGCCGAAGGCATCCACACTCAGCCCGTCGGTCTGCCGGATGATGCGCCCGGCCAAGGAGTTGGCGAACACCAGTGCCGCGTCGGCGGTGACGATCATGATGCCGTAGTGCGCCTGCTCCAGTGTCGCGAGCGCCAAGGCCCGCTCCCGGGACAACTCGACCAGCCTGGACTGGGTGCGCAGCGCCCCGCGCAGATGCGGCACGAGCGCACGCAGCAGGGCCAGTCCGGCCGAGTGTCCGTTGATCGCGCCGTGGTCGGGCATGGTCAGGCAGATCCACGAGGGCGGTAGATCGTCGCTGAGCCGGGCGAGGAAACTGTTGGCCAGGCCGTTCGCGCTCGTATGGTCGAACAGCTCGTCGCTGGTGGTGGCCGATCCCGCGGGGAGGCGCCGCATGTGTTCGGCGACCCGGTCGAGCGAGGAGGACAGGTCCGGCGAGCTGCCGTTGCCCGAGGTCTTGATCGCGAACCGTGCGCCTGCCGGTTCGGCGATGACCAAAAAGCCGTGTGCCGCCCCGAAGGTGTCGGTGATCTCGCGGACCACTCCGTCCCATCGGTCAGGGTCGTTGCCTGCGCTGTAGATCGCGGCGATCAAGTTCGAAAAACGTTGTAGCGCAATCGACATGATGGCCCTTCCTCGGCCACAGTGGGTCGGCGCGATGCCGTTGTGCGGCGAACGTCGTCCGAGAAGCTCCCAACCTCGGGATCTTAGTCGATCTTCGGGCGTGGCGAGACGATCGTGCTCCACCTGCTACCTTGAACGTCGTTCAATTCCGTTGTGAAGGATGTTTGCCGTGCCCGATGTCGAGAAGTCCCCGAAGCCGGCGCTCGGTTTCGCCGCCAGGGACATGGCGCAGATCGCGGTGTTCGCGGCGCTGATCGCCGCCCTTGGCCTGCCGGGCGCGATCACCGTCGGGTTCAGCGGCGTGCCGATCACGCTGCAAACGCTCGGGGTAATCCTCACCGGCGCGATCCTCGGCGCGCGCAAGGGCACGGCCGCGGTCGCGGTCTTCATCGCGCTGACCCTGATCGGCCTGCCGCTGCTCTCCGGTGGCCGCACCGGCCTGACGGCCCTTGCCTCGCCGACCGCGGGCTATCTGATCGGCTGGATCCCCGCGACGCTGGTGATCGGCGCGCTGACCGCCGCGATCCTGCCGAAGTATCCGATCGTGCTCGGCCTGCTGATCAACGCGTTCGGCGGGCTCGTTGTCATCTACCTGTTCGGGACCGCCGGGCTGCTGATCCGCACCGATCTCGGGCTGTGGGCCGCCGTGTCGGCCAACTTCGCGTTCGTGCCGGGCGACCTGGCCAAGGTTGTCGTCGCCACGGTCGTGGCTAACGGTGTGCACCGCGCGTACCCCGGGCTGATCCGTGGCTGAGCGCACGCGGCGGCTGTCGTGAGCGAGATCGTCCTCGACTCGGTCGGCCACCGTTTCGGTGATCGGACCGTGCTGCGCGACATCGATCTTCGGATCACCGAACGGCGGGTCGGCCTCATCGGCGCCAACGGATCCGGGAAGTCGACGCTGGCGCGGATGCTCAACGGGCTGCTGAAACCGGCGTCGGGCACCGTCACCGTCGACGGGCTCGACGCCGCCCGCAAGGGCGCGCAGGTCCGGCGCAAGGTCGGCTTCGTGTTCACCGATCCCGACACCCAGATCGTGATGCCGACCGTCGCCGAGGATCTGGCGTTCTCGCTGCGGCGCAGCGGCCTTGGCCGGGCCGAGATCGCGGCCAGGGTGGCACGGATGCTCGACCGCTTCGGGCTCGGCGCGCACGCCGACCATCCGGCGCACCTGCTCTCGGGCGGGCAGAAACAACTCCTCGCGATCGGCTCCGCGCTGATCCGCGAGCCCGAGGTGATCGTCGCCGACGAGCCGACCACGCTGCTGGACCTGCGCAATGCCCGCCGGGTGTCGGAGGCGCTGAACTCCCTCGACCAGCAGGTGATCGTGGTGACCCACCAGCTCGCGCTGCTGGACGGGTTCGATCGAGTCGTGGTGCTGGACAACGGGTCTGTTGCCTTCGACGGCACACCGGCCGACGCGGTCGGCGCCTATCGGCGACTCGTCGAATGATCGGTCTCTACAGCCCGGGCGACTCGCTGCTGCATCGGCTGTCCGCGGGCGTGAAGCTGGCACTGCTGGTGCTCGCGATCGTCGCGATGACGGTGTTCGTGCGCGGCCCGCTCGGCGTCGCCTGCGCCCTGGTCGCCGTGACCTGCCTGTTCGCGCTCGCGCGGATCTCCTGGCGGGTGGCGCTGGCCCAGGTGCGGCCGGTGCTGTGGATGACGCTGATCATCGGGGTGTTCCAGCTGCTCACCACCTCGCCCGCGCGGGCGATCGTCGTCTGCGGCGTACTGCTCGTCTCGGTAGCGCTGGCGGCGCTGGTGACGGTGACGACCCGGGTCACCGACATGCTCGACGCGCTGACCAGCGCGCTCGGACCGCTGCGCCGCGTCGGGGTGAATCCCGAACGGGTGAGTCTGCTGCTGGCCCTGGCCATCCGGTGCGTTCCGCTGCTGGCGCAGATCGTGCACGACGTCGCCGAGGCGCGGCGGGCGCGCGGCGTCTCCTGGTCGGCGACCGCCCTGGTCACGCCCGTGCTGGTGCGGGCGCTGCGCACGGCCGACGCGATGGGCGAGGCACTGGCCGCCCGCGGCGTGGACGACGACTGACCACCGTGCTTGCCATTAGTAGACGACCGGTCGTATAGTTCCGGGCATGGCACGACCACGGCGCAGCGACGACACGCGAGCCCTCCTCATCGAGGAGGGCGCGGCAGGCCTGCTGTCCAACGGCTACCACGGCACCGGTATCAAGCAGGTGCTCGACAAGGTCGGTGTGCCGAAAGGGTCGTTCTACAACTACTTCGACAGCAAGGAGAGCTTCGCGCACGCGGTGATCGAGCATCACTCGCTGTGCGTGCAGCGCAACCTGGCCGCGGCGTTCGACGGCGCCCCCGACGCACTCACCGGTCTGCGCCGGTTCTTCGGCGCGCTGATCGACGATTTCGTGGCCGCCGACTACACCGGTGGCTGCCTGATCGCCAATCTCGGCGGCGAGCTGGAGGGCAGTGAGCTGCTGCGGACGGCGCTGTCGGCCGCGTGGGCGTACTGGCGGGACGGCGTGGCCGGTGCGTTGCGCACCGCGCAGGCCGAGGGCGCGGTGCGCACCGACATCGATGCCGTCGATCTCGCCGATATCCTGCTCGAATCCTGGGAGGGTGCGGTGATCCGGATGAAGATCGACCGCACCGTCGAGCCGCTCGAGAAGTGCCTGCGCCGCTTCCTCGACGACTACTTCCGGCCGTGATCGCGCCGCCATCCTGACCTGACCGCCGACCTGGTCGGCCCGAATCTCTTCGGTCGCCCGTTCAGAGACGACCGGTCGTATATCAACCCGAAAGGACCAGTCCATGTCGACACCCAAGACGGTCATCGTGACCGGCGCATCCAGCGGAATCGGACGCGACGTCGCCCGCGCCTTCGTCGCCCGCGGTGACGCGGTCGTCCTCGGCGGACGCGACGCGGACAAGCTCGCCGCCGTCGCCGCCGAACTGGCCGCCCCGGACCGGGTGGCCACGGTGGCCGGCGATATCGGTGCGCCCGCAACGGGATCGGCGTACGTGCGGGCGGCGCTGGACCGGTTCGGCCACGTCGACGCGCTGGTCAACAGCGCGGGCGTGTTCGGCGCGACCCCGTTCGTCGACGTCACCGAGGCCGAGCTCGACCGCTATCTCGGCGGCAACCTCAAGGGCACCTACTTCACCACCCAGGCCGTGGTCCGGCAGCTGCTCGCGCAGGGCGAGGGTGGCAGCGTCGTCAACATCGGCACCGTGCTCATCGATCACGCGATGACCGGGCTGCCCGCCTCGGCCGCGCTGATCAGCAAGGGTGGTGTGCACGCGCTGACCACCAGCCTGGCCGCCGAACTGGCGCCGGCGCGGATCCGGGTGAACGCGGTCGCCCCCGGCATCATCCGCACACCCCTGTTCGGTGACGGCGACGAGCGCGCCGCCGCGGGCGCGGCCCTGCTCGGCCGGATCGGCGAGGTCGCCGACACCACCGCGGCCGTGCTGTACCTGACCGACGTCGAGTTCGTCACCGGCCACATCCTCCCCGTCGACGGCGGGTTCATTGCAGGTAGAGCGGCGTAGAAAGGAAAACAGCCATGCCGTATGTGAATATCAAGGTCACCGATGAAGGGGTCACCCCGGAGCAGAAGGGGCAGCTGATCAAGGGCGTCACCGATCTGTTGTTCGACGTGCTCGGCAAGGCGCCCGACAGCACCTATGTCGTGATCGACGAAGTGCCGCTGACAAACTGGGGTGTCGGCGGGGTCGATGTGGCCGAGTATCGCGCGCAACGCGCGGCGCGCGGCTGACACTTGTTCGTCGAGCCGGGTGTGGTCCTTCCGCGCCCGGCTCGGCGCTGTTCAGGCGGGTCCGTCGAACGGCACCGAGGCATCGAGTGCGAACCAGCCCATCGGGATTCGCTTGCTCCCGGTGCGGAAGTAGCTCGGGCCCAGCCACAGATCCGGCTCGATCTCGCGCAGCTCGTCGTAGATCCGCCGGGCCGGGCGCCGCGACCCCACCCGCGGATCGTCGTAGTCGAACAGCACGGCAGGCCGCCCGTCGATCACGGAATCACCCACCGTCGCCACGAAATTCAGCGCCCGCATTCCGCCGAGCAGCCGAAAGACATTGTGGCCGACCGCCACACCGCCGTCCACGTGACGAAACGACTTCGCCACCCAGAAGTACGACGGCCGTGCCATCACCGGAGCGAGCACCCGCTCGCCGGACCCGGGGAACGATCGCATCGTCACGTCGCCGTCCAACCGCGCGAAGTCGGCCACCGTCACGTCGGGAGCGGCGGCGAACAGCCGACCGAACGCGGTCAGGCTCGCCTCGGACAGCGCGTCGAGGCGGGGTCGCTGCCAGGACGGCGTGCGGACCGGCATCAAACCGTCGGCGGACAACGGTGTCGGTGTCATGAGCGGACTCGATTCTCTTCGAAGCGGCGCACCTCGCATAGTGCCAACTTTCGGCGCACCGCGGCACCGGAATCGAGAGCCCGGTGAACATCGGCCGCCGCGACGACGAAGGCGGTGACCCGGAGAATCCGGATCACCGCCTTCGGTGTCTGTCGCTCGAGCTCAGCCGCGCAGGGCGTACGGCTCGATCGCGCCGCGCTCGAGGGCGCGGGCGTCGATGGTCTCGGCGCGGTAGGGGAGCAGGGCCAGGCGATCGGCCATGCCGCGCACCGGGTCATCGATCTTCTCGTTCAGGCCGAACAGGAAGGTCCACTCGTGCTCGTCGCTGCCGTAGGGGACCACGGTGGCGAACTGCTCGTGGAACCGGCCCCACGAACGCTTGAGGGTTTCGTTGCGCCACATGGTCGCGCACCCGGCCTGGGCCGACAGCACGCCGCCGGGCGCCAGCAGTGCCTTACATCGGGACAGGAACTCCGACTCGTAGAGGCGGTTGTGCTGGGCGTCCTCGACGCGCTCGTCCGGCAGGTCGATGACGATCACGTCGTAGCGGGTGCCCGCCTCCTGCGCCTTGGCCAGGAAGTCCCAGCCGTCGGCGTAGTGCACGTGCACCGGGCCATCGCCCTGCACCGCGGCGGTCAGCTCGTCGGTGGTGTAGCCGTAGGGCAGGTGCTGTGCGCACAGCTCCACCTCGAGCTGGTCGATGTCGACGTGGTCGACATGGGTCGCCCCGGCCGCCACCGACATCTGCGAGGCGACACCCTCGCCGGAACCGATGATCAGCACCCGATCGAGCTTCTCCGCGAGCACGAACGCCGGGACCATCATGGCCTCGTGGTAGGTGACCTGGGAGAACTCGGTGGACTGACGATCGTCGTCGGAGAACAGGGAGATGCCCTGATCGGTGCGCGCGATCACCATGTGCTGGAACGGGGTGTTCGTGTCCACGATCACCTCGTGCAGATCCCAGATCCGGGTCAGGCCGTCGCCCACCGGTTCGTAGATCTTCTCGGCGCCGTGGCCGCGCTGGACGACCTGCATCCGAACGTTCGCGGGAGACAACTTGTCTCGCAGAAGTTCCACAGCCTTCGTCGCGCCCGCACCGATGCTGCCGCAGGTGAAGACGTCGACGAAGATGTCGCCGGACTCCGGATAAGTGTGAATCGAGGCGTGGGACTCCGACAACAGGGCGAGGACGGTCACCCCCTGCGGATCGAACTTTTTGTGAACGACATCGCAGATGGTGACGCCCGCCGCGATCAGAGACTCACGCAACGCCGATTCGAGTCGTTCGAGATCGTCACACAGGTCTGTGTCGACACCACCGAACTCGGCCAGCACGTGCCAGCCGGTGAATTCCGCCGTCATGGGCAAACTCACTCTCGCTCAGCGCCCGAGACATGAACGGTCAAGGGCGGAAAACCATTGAAGGACACCGACGAATAACTCGCGGTATAGGCGCCGGTGTCGAGGATCTGGATCTGATCACCGGCTCGCAACGTGGTCGGCAGAAGGACCTTCGTGCGTTGATACAGTACATCGTCGCCGTCGCAGGTCGGACCCGCGACCACCGCCTCGCCCACCGGATCGCCGTCGCGATCGGTGACGAAACGGTAGGCGATGTACTCGTTCTCCGTCTCGGCCATACCGTTGTATCGGCCGACGTCGAGATACACCCAGCGCCGGCCATCCGGCGCGAAACGCACGCCGACGACCTCGGCGTGAATGGTGCCCGCGTTACCCACCAGCGCGCGGCCGGGTTCGACAACCAGGCCGGTGGATTCGGGCAGGAACTCCGCGGCCGCGCCGGTCATGGCGGCGGCGATCGCGTCGAGTTCGGGAGCCGCGTCGGCGTAGGAGATCGGCAGACCGCCGCCCACATTGACCGCGGTGACGTGAATGTCCTTGTCCGCCAACGCCGTGACGACCTCACCGGCTTGCCGGATACCGATCCGCCAGGCGGCGGGGTCCAGCTGCTGGGAGCCGACGTGGAAGTACGGGCCGCCCACCACCAGGCCCAGATCGCGGGCGCGCACCAGCAGTCGCAGCGCCTCGGCAGGCGCGCAGCCGAACTTGGTGCCGAAGGGGGTGCGCGACTCCGGCGCCGAGGACAGGAACCGGCACTCGACCTCGGAACCGGGGGCGTGCTCGGCGATGCGCAGCAGGTCGTCTTCGGTGTCGAAGGCGTAGCGGCGCACACCGAGGGCGAAGGCGCGCGCGATGTGGGCGCTCTTCTTGATGGGGTTGCCGTAGCAGAGCGTGCCCGGGTCGATGCCAAGCCGGATGGCCTGGTCGATCTCGCCGATGCTGGCGACGTCGAACTCCGCGCCCTCGGCGTCGAGCAGCGTCAGCAACTCGTCGACCGGTGCCGCCTTCACCGCGTACCTGATCCGGGTGCCCCGGGTGCGCCGCGCCGACACGGCGGCTGCGAGAGCTCGGTAATTGGCACGTACCCGTTCGGGGTAGATGACAAGGTACGGGGATTCGGGCATAGTTGAACTTTCGGTCGGCGGCCGGGAGAGACTATCAGCGGCGCCTACCCAACAACGAATCCGTCAAACATTCGTCATTTTCCGTGATAGCGAACAGGTATGGCTCAGCCCGCCGCTACCGTGACCTCGTCGAACACCACTTCACCCGCGGCGTCGGACTCCTCCAGATCGACGATGGCCGCCAGCGCCCAGCCGTGGTCGCCCGCGGGGTCGTCGAGCACCTGGCGCACATGCCAGAAGCCGGGTCGCTGCTCTACCTGGAACAGCTGCGGGCCGCGTGCGTCGGGGCCGGTTCCGATCGAGGCGTACTCCTCGAAGTAGGGCGTGAAGTCCTGCGCCCAGTCGGGGCCGGGGCTGAGCTCCTCCAGGTCGTACCAGCGTTGCCGGGCGGCCAGCTCGACCCGGCGGAACATGGCGTTGCGCACCATCACCCGGAAAGCGCGTTCGTTGGCCGAGATCGGGCGCACCGACTCCGCGCCGAACGCGATCTGCTCGGCGTCGTTCTCCGCGCCGGGGTTGGTGAGCTGCTCCCATTCGTCGAGCAGGCTCGAATCCACCTGGCGGATCAGTTCGCCGAGCCATTCGGTGAGGTCGTCGAGTTCCTCGGTCCGCGCCGCGTCGGGCACTGTGCGGCGCAGCGCCCGGTAGGCGTCGGCGAGGTAGCGCAGCACCACACCCTCCGAGCGGGCCAGTTCGTAGAACGAGATCAGTTCGGCGAAGGTCATCGCGCGCTCGATCATGTCGCGCACCACCGATTTCGGTGACGGCGCGAATTCCGAGACCCACGGATGCCCGGCCCGGTAGGTCTCGAACGCGGGGTCGATCAGCTCGGCCAGCGGCTTGGGCCAGGTGACCTCTTCCAGGAGCTCCATCCGCTCCTCGTATTCGATGCCGTCGGCCTTCATCTCGGCCACCGCGGCGCCACGGGCCTTGTGCTGCTGAGCCATCAGCAGCTGGCGCGGGTCCTCCAGGGTCGCCTCGATCAGGGAGACGACGTCCAGTGTGTAGGTGGGGTTCTCGCGATCGAGTAGCTCGAAGGCGGCCAGCGCGAACGGCGACAGCGGCTGGTCGAGGGCGAAATCACGTTGCAGGTCGACGGTGAGCCGGGCCATCCGGCCCTTGGCGTCGGGTTCGGAGAGCTGTTGCACCACACCGGCATCGCGCAGGGCGCGGTAGAGCCGGATCGCGCGCAGGATGTGCTTGCGCTGGGCGGCGCGCGGCTCGTGGTTGTCCTCGAGCAGGTGCCGCATCGCGGCGAAGACATTTCCGGGGCGGGCGATCACGTTGAGCAGCATGGCGTTGGTCACCGTGAAGCGCGACACCATCGGCTCGGGCTGGGCGGAGACCAGACGGTCGAAGGTCTCCTCGCTCCAGGACACGAAACCCTCGGGCGGTTTGCGGCGCTGCACCTTTCGCTGCTTCTTCGGGTCGTCGCCCGCCTTGGCGATCAGGCGCGCGTTCTCCACCTCGTGCTCGGGGGCCTGCACGACCACGGTGCCCATGGTGTCGAAGCCTGCGCGGCCTGCGCGGCCGGCGATCTGGTGGAACTCACGCGCCTTGAGCCTGCGGGTGCGCACACCGTCGAACTTGGTGAGCCCGGTCAGCAGCACCGTGCGGATCGGCACGTTGATGCCGACGCCGAGGGTGTCTGTGCCGCACACCACCTTGAGCAGCCCGTCCTGGGCGAGCTTCTCCACGAGCCTGCGGTATTTGGGCAGCATGCCCGCGTGGTGCACGCCGATGCCGTGCCGGATCAGCCGCGAGAGGGTCTTGCCGAAGCCCGCCGCGAAGCGGAACTCGCCGAGGGCGGCGGCGATCGCGTCCTTCTCGGCGCGGGTGGCGAAATTCACGCTGGTCAGTGCCTGCGCGCGCTCCAGCGCGGCGGCCTGGGTGAAGTGCACAACGTAGACCGGCGCCTGGTTGGTGGTCACCAGCTCTTCGATGGTCTCGGTGATGGGGGTGCGCACGTACGAGAACATCAGCGGGACAGGGCGTTCGGTGCCCGCGACCACCGCGGTCGACCGGCCGGTGCGGCGCTCGAGATCGGTCGCGAAGAAGTCGACCTCGCCCAGCGTCGCCGACATCAGCAGGAACTGCGCGCGCGGCAGCTCGATGATCGGCACCTGCCAGGCCCAGCCGCGATCGGGGTCGGCGTAGAAGTGGAACTCGTCCATCACGACCTGGCCGACCTCGGCGGCCGCGCCCTCGCGCAGCGCCAGATTCGCCAGGATCTCCGCGGTCGCGCAGATGATCGGGGCGTCGGCGTTGACCGCGGCGTCGCCGGTGACCATGCCGACGTTCTCGGCGCCGAACACCTCGCACAGGGCGAAGAACTTCTCGCTCACCAGCGCCTTGATCGGCGCGGTGTAGTAGCTGCGCTGCCCGTTGGCCATCGCGAACAGGTGCGCGCCGACCGCGACGAGGGACTTCCCGGAGCCGGTCGGGGTGGCCAGGATGACATTGGACCCCGAGGCCAGCTCCATCAGCGCCTCGTCCTGCGCCGGATACAGGGGGGTGCCCTGCTCGGCGGCCCACGCCGCGAACGACTCGTAGAGCGCGTCGGCGTCGGTCCCGGGAATTTCGAGCAGGTCGGTCAGATCCACTCCGACCACCCTAGTGGGCGCAGCGGGCGTCGCCCTCGTCAGACCTGTGCGGTTCAGGCCTTGTCGTCGCCGGAGGTGTCGTCGTAACCGCCCTGTTCGGCCAGGAAGCGCTCGAACTCCGCGCCGAGCTCCTCACCGCTGGGCAGTTCGCCGTCGCCTGCCAGCAGGCTGGACTGGCGTTCCTGGGCGGTGACGAAGCTGTCGTACTGGCGTTCCAGCGCCGTCACGACCGTCTCGACCTCCTCGTTGCCCGCGATGTGCTCGGCGACCTGCTCGCGCACGCGCGCCGCGGCCTCGCCCAGCGCCGCCAGCGGCAGTTCCAGGCCCGCGTTGTCGGCGACGTTCTCCAGCAGGGTCTGCGCGGCCTCGGGGTAGTCGGTCTGGGCCAGGTAGTGCGGCACGTGCACGGAGAAACCGAGCGACTCGTGCCCGTGCTGGGCCATCCGGAACTCGAGCAGCGAGGACGCGCTGCCCGGCACCTGCAGCTCTCCGGGCCAGCGCTGGTGCTCGCCGATCAGCGAGCGATCCGAGGAGTGCGCGGTCACGCCCAGCGGACGGGTGTGCGGGATCGCCATCGGGATCGCGGACAGGCCGATCGTGCGCCGCACCCCGAGCTGTTCGGCCAGCAGCCGCACCGCGGTGGTGAACTTCTCCCAGCGCAGGTCCGGTTCCAGGCCCGCCAGCAGCAGGAACGGGGTACCCGCGGTGTCGCGCAGGGCCCACAGATTCAGCTCGGGCTCGGCGTAGTCGGAGAAATGATCGGTCTTGAACGTCATCAGCGGACGGCGCGAGCGGTAGTCGAGCAGCTCGTCCACGTCGAAGGAGGCGACGAGCTCGGATTCGAGACTCTCGCGCAGATGGGTGGTCGCCAGGCGCACGGCATGACCGGCGTCGGTGAAACCCTCGAGGCCGTGCACCAGCACGGGGCCCGCACCGTCGTCCGACGACAGCTGCGGTGCCGGGAACTCCAGCTCGTACATGTGCGACTGATCATCCATCGCGTACTCCTTCCTGCGCGGTCCACCAACGCTCGCGGCGGGGGAGGCGTTCTCCATTGTCCCCCATGCGAGCAGACGCATCGCACACGGCCGGAGGACGGCTCGTCCTGCTGCACAACAGCCGCCGGCGCCTCGGCATTCCCGGGCGGCGTGGCGGCGGCCCCCGGATCGGCCCGGTGGGGCACAGTGGGTGGGGTGAACGTGGCGGAAACGACACCGACCGGTACGGGCCCGCGCTCCCGGACGCGGTGCCGGGTGCTCGCCTGCGCGGCGGCGGTCTCGGTCGTGGCGCTGGCCGGGTGCGGGCAGAGCGTCAGCGGGACGCCGGTCGCCGAGAGCGCGTCGGCGGTGCGGCACGTCGACGGACCGCTGCCCGAACTGCTGCCCGCGCCGCAGCAGTTCCCGGCCCGGTATCCCGCGGTGGTGCTGCCACCGCAGGCGGCGGCCGCTGCCGCCGGTGATCTCGACGGGGTGGGGGCGGGCGCCACCGTCAGCCCGGTCACCTGCACTCCGCCGGAGCCCGAGGCGGGCGCCGAACCGGCAGCCGTCATGGTCGGTTCCGACGACGCGAGCCGCGCGACGCTGACCGTCGAGCTGTCCAGGACCGCCGAACAGCTCGCGCGGCTTCGGGACCGGCTCGGTGGGTGCGAGCAGATCCGCGTCGGCAGGGCCGGTGCGGAGTCGACCGTCACGACCGTGCTCGACGAGACCGTCCAGGGCGGCGCCGACGACGCGGTGTCGTTGCGGCGCACCGTGATTCCCGATGTCGGCGGGACCGGCCTGACACAGACGATGCAGACCTCGATCGGGCAGATCGGCGACGTGCGGATCACGGTGACGTCGATGGTCTTCGGCACCGGCCGCCCCGACGGCGTGGCCGTCGAGGAGATGTTCGCGACCGCCGTCCGCGGCGTGCGCGGCAGCTGAGGGCTTCTACCACGCGGCGGTGACAGATTCGGTTCGGCGGCAGCGCTCGGACCGGGATCGTTCCACAGCCGCGGCATTGCCAACAGGGCAGGAGAAAGCCCAGGTCGCGGGTCGGGCGCCGGAGTAGGCGGCGGGCACGGTGGAGCCATGACACCGTCGACGAACTCCACCCGCCGCGCCAAGCGCACCGGGCCCTTCCCCCGAGCGCTCACCTGCGCCGAATCGACCCCCGCCTACCCCGCCGACCTGCCACAGCCGCCGCTGCGGGTGCACGACCCCGGCGAGCTGATCGCCGCGCTGCCCGCGATGCTCGGCTTCGTTCCCGAACGCTCGCTCGTCGTCGCCGTCCTGCACGGGCCGGGACGTGGCGGCACCGCCGCGATCGAAGCGGTCGTGCGGTTCGATCTGGACGGGGTCTGCGATCCGCGGCGCATCGACCAGTTCACCGCGTGCGTGGGGTCGATCTGTGTGCGCGAACAGGCGACCGGGGTGCTGGCGATCTTCGTCGACGACCGTACGGAATCCGGCGTGCCAGGGGCGCTGCGCGATGTGGCACTGCTCGATGCGCTCGGCGCGGCGGGAATCGCCGTACGCGGGGCGTGGTCGGTGCCGTCGATCGTGGCGGGCGCGCGGTTTCGCAGCCTGTTCGACCGGGCCGCCGGAGGTGTCGTCGGTGACCCGGCGGCCTCGCTGGTCGCGCTGTCGCACGTGCTCGACGGCAGGCAGATCCGCCGCTCACGCAGTGAACTGACGGCTCTGGTCGTGCCGGACCGGCAGCTGTGCGCGCAGGTTTCGACCCGGCTCGGCCCCGAGGTGGCGCGATATCGCGGCGAGTTGTCGGCCGCGATGCGCGCCGGGAACGGCGTGGCGTTCCAGCGCCGCCGCCTGGAATGGGTGCTGTGGCAGATCGCCGACACCGCCTCCGGTGCGCCGCGGGCCGACCGCGAACTCGCGCGACTTGCCGCCACGCTGCGCGACCGGCCGATCCGCGACGCGATGTACGGCCTGGCGCTGGGCGATCACGCCGAGGCGGCCGAGCAGCTGTGGGCCCAGCTCGCCAGGGCGACACCCGGCACCGACCGCGCCGAAGCCGCGGCGCTGCTGGGATTCAGCGCCTACGTGCGCGGCGACGGGCCGTTCGCCGGCGTCGCCCTCACCGCCGCGGTGGAAGCCGATGCCGGCCATCCGATGGCGGTGCTGCTGGAGACCTCGCTGCAGAGCGGTCTGCGCCCGGAACGGCTGCGCAAACTCGCCCACTGCGGTCGGCAGATCGCCGCGGACCTCGGGGTCGACATCGGCCCGATCGACCTGTGACGCCGTCGATTTCGCCGCCGGATCAGCGGGCGCTGTGTGCCTTGTCGCCGAGCGAACGCAGGAAATCCCAGGCGTCGGTGACGATCTCGTCGAGATCGTTGTGCTCGGGCTGCCAGCCCAGCTCGGCGATCGCGCGGTCGCTCGAGGCGATGAGCACCGCCGGATCGCCTGCCCGGCGCGGCGCGTCGATCGCCTCGATCGGCAGGCCGGTCACCCGCTCGCACGCCGAGATCACCTCGCGCACCGAGAAACCCGTTCCCGAACCGAGATTGAGGATCCGGTGGCTGCCCGGCTGCGCCGAGGACAGCGCGAGCAGATGCGCCTGCGCCAGATCACGGATGTGGATGTAGTCACGCACACACGTACCGTCCGGCGTCGGCCAGTCGGTGCCGTACACGGAGATGGCCTTGCGGTGGCCCAGCGCCACCTGCAACACGAGGGGGATCAGATGTGTTTCCACGACCCGGTTCTCGCCGAGACCGCCGTAGGCGCCGGCCACGTTGAAGTAGCGCAGGCTCGTCGCGGCCAGGCCGTGCGCCACCGCGTAGGAGGTGATGGCGTGATCGATGGCCAGCTTGCTCGCGCCGTAGGGATTGGTGGGGCGAGTGGGCGAATCCTCGGTGATCGGCACCTGCTCGGGCTCGCCGTACACCGCGGCGGTGGAGGAGAACACCAGTCGCGGCGTCGCGGTCTCGCGGATCGCCTCGAGCAGCGTGAGGGTCTTCACCACATTGCCGTGCCAGTACTTCTCCGGCCGCTCCACCGACTCGCCGACCAGCGACTGCGCCGCGAAATGCAGGACACCGTCGAAGGATTCGGCACGCAGCAGCTCCGGCGCCGCGACCGCGATGTCACCGTCGACGAACCGGGCGCCCGCGGGCACACCGTCGGCGTTACCGGTCGAGAGGTCGTCGACGACGACCACCTCGTGGCCTTGCTCGAGCAGGACGGCGGCGCACACGCCACCCACATAGCCGGCGCCGCCGGTGACCAGAAGTTTCACGAATCAGACCAGCCTCACCTGGACGGCGTGCGCCATCTCTTCGGACAGTTCGAAACCGGTGTGACCCGGCACCGTGATCAGCACCGCACCCGGCTTGGTCTCCACGGTGACACGCGCGTCGGGCACCACACCCGCCTCGCGCAGCCTGCCGATGACCTCCGGGTCGGTCTGGATGTGCTCGGCCAGCCTGCGCACCACCACGGCGTGCAGCGTGCCGTGGGGCAGATCGGACAGGCGAACGAGCGTCTCCTCGGCAGCGGGGGAATCGCCGAGGCCGAGCTCGTCCAGGCCGGGGATGGGATTGCCGTAGGGCGAGGTGGTCGGGTGGTTGAGCACCTCGATCAGGCGCCGCTCCACCTCCTCGCTCATCACGTGCTCCCAGCGGCACGCCTCGGCGTGCACGTTCTCCCAGTCGAGGCCGATGATGTCGACCAGCAACCGCTCGGCGAGCCGGTGCTTGCGCATCACCGCGACCGCCATGGCGCGGCCCTTGTCGGTCAGCTCGAGATGGCGGTCGCCCGCGACGAGCAGCAGGCCGTCGCGTTCCATCCGCGCGACCGTCTGGCTGACCGTCGGACCACTCTGCTCGAGCCGCTCGGCGATGCGCGCCCGCAGCGGCACCACGCCCTCTTCCTCGAGGTCGTAGATGGTACGGAGATACATCTCCGTGGTGTCGACCAGATCCTTCACCTGTTACCCCTTCGTCGGCACGAATTCTACCCACGCGCGAACGCCCGTCCGCCCGCCGGACCGGCGGCCCTATTTCTACTGCATGTCAACGCCACACGGGGTCTGCTGCTTCCGGCTAGCGTGGCGAGCATGGTCACGCCGTCGCACAGCGCAGAGTCCGGGACCGTCGTGTGGACCGAGCGATTCCTCGGCTATACCTGGAGTCCCGAGCATCCGATGAAACCGGCGCGATTGCAGTTCACCATGTCGCTGGCCGAAAGTCTGGGCGTCCTCGACGGTGTCGAGCCGCTGGCGCCCGGCGCGGCGACCCGGACAGACCTCCTGCGGGTGCACAGCAACTCCTATATCGACGTGGTGCGCCGGGCCGGTGACGGGCCGCCGACGCCCGAGGACACCGTCTACGGCCTGGGAACCGCCGACAATCCGCTCTTCCCGCACATGCACGAGGCGGCCTCGGTCATCGTGGGCGGCACTCTCGCCGCGGCCAGGGAGATCGCGGCGGGACGGACCCGGCGGGCGGTGAGCATCGCCGGTGGAATGCACCACGCCATGCCGGATTCGGCGTCGGGCTTCTGCATCTACAACGATGCCGCGATCGCGATCTCGTGGCTGCTCGATCACGGGTACGACCGCATCGCCTACCTCGATGTCGACGTCCACCACGGTGACGGCGTGCAACGCGCGTTCTACGCCGATCCACGGGTACTCACGATCTCGCTGCACCAGCACCCGGCGACGCTGTGGCCCAATACCGGCTGGCCGACGGAGACCGGACTCGGCGCGGCCGAGGGCACCTCGATCAACCTGCCGCTCCTGCCCGGCACCCGGGATGCCCAGTGGCTGCGCGGGTTCCACGCGGTGGTGCCCGGCGCGGTCGCGGCGTTCCGGCCGCAGATCATCGTCAGCCAATGCGGGGTGGACACCCATCGGGAAGACCCGCTGGCCGATCTCGAACTCACCGTGGACGGCCAGCGCGCGGCCTTCCTGGCCATGCGCGATCTGGCCGACCGCCATGCCGAAGGGCGGTGGCTGGCCATCGGCGGCGGTGGCTACGGCGTGGTGCGGGTGGTGCCACGTGCCTGGACCCATCTGCTGGCCGCGGCCCTGGACCGGCCGCTGCCACCGGAGACACCGATCCCGGACGACTGGATCGACCAGGTGCGCGCCGCGTCCCCGCGCGTGCAGCCGCCGACGAGCATGGGCGACGGGGGCGATACCGCCTACCGGCCGTGGGACGGTCCCGGCGGCACCCCCGAGATCGGCGACGCCGGGCAGATCCGTGCCCAGCGGGCGGTCGACACCGCCATCACAGCCACCCGGCGGGCGAGTTTCGGCCTGCTCGGCCTCGACCCGGAGGATCCCCGTGACTGAACCCTTGCTACCCGACACCCCCGATACGCCGGCGAATCCGCCTGCGCCACCACAACAGTGGTACGGCGATGTGCTCGCGGCCGACGGCGGTGTGGTCCGGGTGCGCCCGATCGTGCCCGCCGACGCCGGGTCGCTGGCCGCGTTCCACACCGGGCTGTCGGATCGCACGCGCTATCTGCGCTATTTCGGTCCTTACCCGCAGATCTCGCCGAAGGACATGTACCGCACCACCCACGTGGACTATCACGACCGCGTTGGCCTGGTCGCGCTGCTCGGCGACGCGATCATCGGCGTCGCCCGCTACGAGCTGCTCGACCGGCCCGGCCCGCGCGCGGCCGAGGTGGCCTTCGTCGTCGCCGACGAGCACCAGGGCCGCGGCCTGGGATCGGTGCTGCTCGAACACCTCGCCGGCGCGGCGGCCGAGAACGAGGTAGTCGCGTTCGTCGCGGAGGTGCTCGCCGAGAACGAGGCGATGATCACGGTGTTCCGTGATGCCGGCTACCAGTTGCAGCGCAGTCGCGACGGCGCCGAGGTGCACCTGGAATTCGCCATCGACCCCACCGAAGCGCTGCGCACGGTCCGGGACGCGCGCGAGGCCGCCTCGGAGGCGCGCAGTGTCGGCAATCTGCTCGCGCCCGGTTCGGTGGCGGTGATCGGCGCGTCGCCGGAGCGGAGCAGGGTCGGCGGCGCGGTGCTGGCGAACCTGCTCGCCGGCGGTTTCAGCGGGCCGATCTTCCCGGTGAACCCGAACCGGCGGTCGGTGCGGGGCGTGCGCGCCTACGCCACCGTCCGCGAGATTCCCGACGAGGTCGATCTGGCGGTGGTGGCGGTGCCGCCCGCCGCGATCGGGTCGGTCCTCGACGACTGCATGGCCAAGGGTGTGAAGGGCCTGGTGGTACTGACCGCGGGCTTCGGTGAGACCGGTGCGGCCGGTCTGGCCGCCGAAGACGACCTGGTCGCCGCGGCCCGCGGCCACGGGATGCGGGTCGTCGGCCCCAGCGCCCTCGGCATCGCCAACACCGACCCCGCGGTCGGCCTCAACGCCACCCTCGCGCCGGTGCTGCCCGAGCGAGGGCGGATCGGCTTCTTCTGCCAGTCAGGGCCGCTCGGCGCGGCGATTCTCGGCGAGGCCGCGGCCCGCAATCTCGGCCTGTCGACCTTCGTCTCGGCGGGCAACCGCGCCGATGTCTCCGGCAACGATCTGCTGCAGTTCTGGGACACCGCCGCCGACACCGAGGTGATCCTGCTGTACCTGGAGAGCTTCGGTAACCCGCGCAAGTTCTCCCGGCTGGCCCGGCGGGTGGCGCGGGCCAAGCCGATCGTCGCGGTGAGCAGCGGCAGGCTCGCCGCCGGCGCCGACATGGACCGCACGGTGGTGCGTGACCTGTTCACCCAGGCCGGGATCATCCAGGTGGACTCCATCTCCGAACTGTTCGACTGCGCCGCGCTGCTGGCCTGTCAGCCACTGCCACGGGGCCCTCGGGTCGCCGTGGTCGGCAACAGCGCCGCGCTGAACTGGCTGGCCATCGATGCCGCCAACAGCGAGGGCCTCGGCGTGCATCGGCCGGTGACCGCCGTCGACCGTGGGCCGGGCGCGCGGCCGACCGAGCGCAGCCTCGGCAACGCGCCGGTCGACGGGCCGGTGGATCTGGGGCCGGAGGCGACTCCGGCCGACTACCGGGAGGCGGTCCTGGCCGCGCTGCGCAGCGACCAGGTCGACGCCGTGATCGTCGTCGTCGTCCCGCCGGTGCCGACGTCCATGGGCGGCTTCGCCGACGCGCTGCGCGCGGCAGCGGCGGCCGCACCGGACAGGGCCAAGCCGGTGCTGACGACCTTCGTCGCCGAGTCGGGCATTCCGCGGCTCCTCGCGGTCCGCACCACCGGCGGCGCGCCCGCGCGCGGCTCGATCCCGTCCTACCCCGATCCGGAACGTGCCGCCAGGGCGCTGGCCAGGGTCGAGCGGTACGCGCGCTGGCGCGACCGGCCCGTCTCACCGGTGGTCCGGCCACCCGGTATCGACACCGCGGCCGCGGCGGCGCTGGTGGCGGGCTGGCTGGCCGAATCGGGCGGGCGCTGGCTCACCGACGAGGAAGCGGCGCGGCTGCTCGAGTGCTACGGCATCGACGTGGTCGAGTTCCGGGCCGTGCGTGACGCCGAGCAGGCCGTCGCGGCGGCCGAGGAACTCGGGTACCCGGTCGCGGCGAAGGCGACGGGCGAGCTGTGGCGGCGCAGGCCCGATCTGCTCGGGGTGCGCCTTGACCTGTGGGGGCCCGATGCCGTTCGCCAGGCCTACACCGACCTGGTGGCGATCTGCGGCGATCCGCTGCTGCATGTGCAGAAGATGGCGACCAAGGGCGTCGGCTGCGTCCTGCGGGTCACCGACGATCCCTCGTTCGGGTCGGTGATCCAGTTCGGCCTCTCGGGCATGATCATCGACCTGCTCGGCGACCGCGCCTACCGGGCACTCCCACTGACCGCCGAGGAATCCGCCGCGCTGATCGACGCGCCGCGCGCCGCGCCGCTGCTGTCCGGTGGTCCGGCGGGGCCCGCGGTCGACAAGGCGGCACTGGCCGAACTGGCGCAACGCATCTCGGCCCTGTTCGACGACATCCCGCAGATGCGTGAGCTGTCGTGTGACCCGGTCCTCGCCGCGCCGGCGTCGGCGGAGATCATCTACGCCCGCGCCAGGATCGGCCCGGAACCGAGCCGCTTCGACACCGGTCCGCGGCGTTTGGCCTGAACGAACAACGCCGACCGGCTCGCGGCCACGGAGGGGAGTGGTCGCGGACACCGGTCGGCGTTTCGGCAGACGACCCCTAGGGGGCCGCCGAGCAGGGGATCAGCTGGCGTAGGCGCGCAGACGGTCGGCGCGCTCACCTTTGCGCAGCTTGGACATGACCTCACGTTCGATCTGGCGGACCCGCTCGCGGGACAGGCCGAACAGCTTGCCGATCTGATCGAGGGTGCGCGGCTGGCCGTCGTCGAGGCCGAAGCGCAGGCGGATGACCTGCTGTTCGCGCTCGTCGAGGGTGGCCAGGACGCTGCGCACGTCGTGGTGCAGCAGGCCCGCGATGACCGCGCTCTCGGCGGAGGTGGCCTCGGAGTCCTCGATGAAGTCGCCGAGCGGGGCCTCCTCGTCGTTGCCGACAGGCATGTCCAGGCTTACCGGGTCGCGGCTGTGGTCGAGCAGGTCGGCGATCTTCTCCACCGGGATGCCCGACTCGTTGGCGAGTTCGGCGTCGGTGGCCTCGCGACCGAGCTGCTGATGCAGTTCACGCTTGATCCTGGCGAGCTTGTTGACCTGTTCGACCAGGTGCACAGGCAGGCGGATGGTGCGGCTCTGATCGGCCATACCGCGGGTGATGGCCTGGCGGATCCACCAGGTGGCGTAGGTGGAGAACTTGAAGCCCTTGGCGTAATCGAACTTCTCCATCGCGCGGATGAGTCCGAGGTTGCCTTCCTGGATCAGGTCGAGCAACGGCATGCCGCGGCCGGTGTAGCGCTTGGCCAGCGAAACGACAAGGCGCAGGTTGGCCTCGAGCAGATGCGAGCGGGCGGACTGCCCCTCACGGACCAGAATCGCCAGATCACGCTTGCGGGTCGCCGATAACCGCTTACCGGTCTCGAGCAGGTGCTGGGCATACAGGCCCGCCTCGATACGCTTGGCCAGTTCGACCTCGTCGGCCGCCGTGAGCAGTGCCGTGCGGCCGATTCCGTTCAGGTACACGCGTACCAGGTCGGCTGCGGGGCTCTGGGCGTCGATATCGGACTCGCTGGGGCGCACACGAGTAGTGGCGGGGCTTGTCATGACTTGCCTCCTGTCGGTGGTGTCTCACTCCGATCAACGGACCCGACTTAGAGAAAGTTCCCGATCCTGTCGGTGATAAACCGCTCTGAGCTGCGGGTTCCTACCCTTACGGCTGAGAAGTTCCTGAGAAGAGCTCCGGGTGCGGAACTCGGCCCCCACCGCCGTACGGCTCAGATGGGCCGCACCAGTCCATGACGTACCAATCCGGCCACGACGCCGAGCGCCTGGGCGGCGAATTCAGGGGTCACCTGTTCGGCGCCGTCGGCCAGAGCGAGCAGTTCGAGCAGTTCGTACAACGGCAGACCGTCGGGTCGCATTCCCGCGACCAGAGCCACCGTCGACTCGTCGACCTCGTGCTGCCAGCGGGGGCCGTCGCCGCGATGCAGCCGGGCCACCTCCTCGGTCCAGCCGTGTTCACCGGGCAGATACACCCGTTCCAGCGCGGTCGCCGGGCTCGGCGCGAAACGGGATGTCCACGCGAGATTTTCGTCGGCGGCGACGGCGCGCAGCCACGCCGACCGGGCGAAATAGGCCGCCGCCTCGTTGCCGAGCGGATCATCGAAACCGTGCACGAGGTCCTCGGCCATCAGTTCGGTCGGGCCGTCGATGGCGTGCAGGTAGACGAACCCGAAGCCGATACCTTCCACGTCGGCGGCGTCGAACGCCGCCAGCCACTGCTCGGCGCGCGCCTGCGCGGCCGGGTCGCGGGGGTCCAGACCCGCGTCGCGCAGCCAGGTGCCGACGTAGAGCGCCGGGTCGGCGACATCGCGCTGGACGACCCAGGCGTCGATGCCGTGCGCGGGCAGCCACGACGACACCCGCTGCCGCCAGTCCTGGCCCTCGACATGCACCCAGGCGGCCAGCATGGCCGCGAGGCCGCCGGGTGCGAGCAGCTCGGGCGCCTGCCCGATGACCAGCTCGCTGGCGCCGTCGAGCGCGAGCCCGGAATCGCGATAGGTGTGCTCGATGCGCGCCGGGCCTACGACGAACGGGGGATTGGCCACGATCTGATCGAAACGGCGTCCTGCCACCGGCTCGAACCAGGACCCTTCGAGCAGTTCGATGTCGAGTTCGTTCAGCGCGGCCGTGGCCTGCGCCAGCCACAGCGCCCGCGCGTTGACATCGGTGGCGGTGACCCGGCCCGCGTACCCCGCTGCGTGCACGGCCTGCACACCGCAGCCGGTCCCCAGATCCAGCACCGTGCCCACCGGGACGGTCGGCGTCGCGCGCAGCAGCGACAGCGACGCGTGCCCGACGCCGAGCACGTGGTCCTCGGTCAGGGTGCGCCTGCGCATCGAATCGTCGAGGTCGGACAGGATCCAGCGGGTGCCCGAACCGGTGTCGAGCGGCCGCAGATCCAGTGCTGCCCTGAGCTCGTCGCCGTCGCGGGCCAGCAGACCCGCCGCGACGGCGTCGTCGATCCGCACCGGTGCCAGCGCCGCGGCCACCTCGCTCTCCGGCAGCGCGTCGCCGAGCAGCAGCAGCCGGATCAGCGTGCCCAGCTCACCGGCTGCCCGCGCCGCCCGGCGCACCGGCACCGGCTCCGACCGGCCCAGTGCCGCATGCACATCGGGGCCGAGCGCCTCGACCAGCGTGTCGGCGTCGTAGCCGACCCGGATCAGCGCCGTGCGCAGGGCGGGGCACAGTGCGGTGAGCAGGGAACCGGAGGTGGCGGTGGGGTTCGTAGGCACCCGATTACTCTGCCAGGGCCGCGCACCGGGCGAACGACCCGCTCGGAGCCGCGTGTCGCGGCGTGGTGTGCGTGCCGGGAGGGATGCGGGCGGGTCAGCTGGGGAGCAGGCCGGTGTACGGGTCGCGGCCGGTGACGCAGTAGAGCGCGCCGCCGGGATCGCGCATGACGATCCAGCGCTCGCCGTCGGCGACGCGGTCCGCACCGAGGGATTCGTGCCAGGTGGCGGTGGCGGCGATGTCGGTGGAGGCCAGGTCCACGTGGGCGGCGGCCGGGCGGGGGTCGTCGAGGCGCTGGAGCAACAGCTGCAGTGGCTCGTCGTCGCCGCGTAACCGGGAGAATTCGGGGAGGCGTGACGGCTGGTGGGTCCAGCCGGTCAGCGATCGCCAGAACGCGGTATCGGTCGCGATGTCGGCGGGGGCCAGGTCGAGGCCGATCTGGTCGAGGCGGGTCACGGTGCCGTCCGGTGCGGTCGACACGGTGACCGGAGGCGGCGCGTCGTTCTTGACCGGGGTGAAGCAGAACGTCTGTCCGGCAGGGGATTCGAGCACGGTGTAGTCGGGCGCGACCAGGACGATGTGTGCGCCGAGCCCGGTCGCGGTCGCCACCGCGGCGGGGATGTCGTCGACATCGAGGTCAAGGTGGATGCCCCCGCCGTCACCGACCGCCTGCATCTTGACCCAGGCCGGTCCGGTGGCAGGCAGCAGCGTCACGAACTCGTCGTGCGCGCCGCGTGGCGCCGACACCGTCGAGCCGGTGACGGTCGCCCAGAAGCGGACACAGTCGTCGAATCCGTCGGCAGGCCGATCCAGGAACGCCCACATCCAGCGAATCATGTTGTCTCCCTGCCAGTCCGCCACATCGTCACCGATGAAGCCAGGTGTGTACGGCTCGTCGGCGAAGACAGCCGGAACGGGAATCGGCGCCTGCGCCCTGGGCCGGGTGCGACGACGCTCCGTCGTGACTGCGGTCCGCAGCGACGCGGTCGTCGATGGCTGAATCCTGTAAGGCCCCAGCACGATCGCTCGTCTGCGAGTCGAAGTCGAGAGAACCACAGTCCGCCCGATACGAACGGTAGGCGTCCTGCCACGCGCTGTCGACTGGGTTCCCCGCGAGCTCCCCGAGAAACGAGCGAACTCGATGGGCCCGGATATCCATTGGCAGGATATCGATGAAAGATGGCATACCGGCCACTCGTTCGTGTCGCGACGATCCGGCACCCTGTTTCGGGTGACCGATCTCCGCGCGCCCCTGTCGCCCACCGGCGACGACGACTCGGCCGAACGGGCAATCCCCGCGCCACGCTCCGCCACCGACACCAAGACCCCGCGTCCTGATCGGCCCACGGACGCCGTCGACGGTGAGATCGATGCGGCCCCACCCGGTCGAAGAACTCTCCATCCCGCGTGGATCGTGGCGGGCGTCGGCTTCGTCGCCCTGCTCGGCGCCGCGGCGTTCCGCTCGGTGCCCAGCGTCCTGATCGACCCGCTGCACACCGAGTTCGGCTGGTCGCACGCCACGATCTCCACCGCCGTCTCGCTGAATATGCTGCTCTACGGCCTGATCTCGCCGTTCGCTGCCGCGCTGATGGATCGCTTCGGCATCCGCCGGGTGGTGTGCTCGGCGCTGGTGCTGATCGCGGCGGGCAGCGGGCTGACGGTGTTCATGACCCAGGCCTGGCAGCTGGTGGCGACGTGGGGACTGCTGGTCGGGATCGGCGTCGGGTCGATGTCGATGCCGTTCGTCGCCACCATCACCGGGCGCTGGTTCGTGCGCAGCCGCGGGCTGGTCACCGGCGTGCTCACCGCGGCGGGCGCGACCGGGCAGCTGGTGTTCCTGCCGCTGGTGTCGATGCTGGCGCACGAGCACGGCTGGCGGTTGCCGTCGGTGATCGTGGCCGCGGTCGCGCTGGCCGTGGTGCCCCTGGTGTGGTTGTTCGTGCGCGACTACCCCAGCGACGCCGGGGTGCGGGCCTACGGCGCGCCGCCCGGCTCGGACGCCGGTGCGCGGGTCCCGGGTACCGGGGGTGCGGGCCGGGCCCTACAGGTATTGGCCGCGGCCGCGCGCAGGCCCGGATTCTGGCTGCTGGCAGGCGGTTTCGCGGTGTGCGGTGCGTCGACGAACGGTTTGGTCGGTACGCATTTCGTCACCGCGGCCCACGATCACGGGATGCCGCCGACCACCGCGGCCGGACTGCTGGCGCTGGTCGGGATCTTCGACGTGGCGGGCACGATCGCCTCGGGCTGGCTCTCGGATCGGGTCGATCCGCGCTATCTGCTGCTCGGCTACTACTCGCTGCGTGGGTTGTCGCTGCTTATTCTGCCCTCGCTGCTCGGCCCGCACACCCAGCCGAGCATGTGGGTGTTCATCGTCTTCTACGGTCTGGACTGGATCGCGACCGTTCCGCCGACGGTGCTGCTGTGCCGGGAACTGTTCGGCGCCGACGGCCCGATCGCGTTCGGCTGGGTATTCGCCGCCCACCAGGTGGGCGCCGCCGTCGCGGCCACTGGCGCTGGGCTCATCCGCGACCTGCAGGGTTCCTACGATCTGGCCTGGTATCTCGCGGGCGCCCTGTGCGGGCTCGCGGCGCTGATGTCGATGCTGGTGCGCCGACCGGCGACAACCGCGTAGACCGCTATTCGATCGCCTTGTGCGATCGGGATTCCAGGGCGATCTGGTTGTTGCGGCCGTCCCAGCGGCTCGGTTCGTTCTTGGTGCGCGGCGGCCGGTCGTTGGCGATCAGCACGGCGATCCACGGCAGCGGCACCGAGGCGACGATGATCAGGATCGACAGCAGCGGGTTCTCGAACGCGCTGTAGGCGATCGCGGCCAGGATCAGGCAGGGGATGCGGAAGGCCATGATGATCGTGTAGCGGCGCACCCTGGCGCGATGCTGATCGTCGAGCGACGGCGCGGCCTCGGTGATGAGCACGGGGTGCTTGGCATCGGCGCCGGGGAAATAGCCGCGCGAGCTGGGCGCGGCGGGCCTGGTCACCTCCGGGTCCGGGGTCGGCTCGTCGGCGCCGGAGGGCTCGCCGTAGGACTGCATACCCCGAGTCTCCCACTCGGCTCGTGCGAACGCACACGCGGCTGGTCAGCGGTACACGGCCGGGATGCGGCATCATGGAAGGCGTGAGTACAGACACTCTGGTACGCCCGGAAACCACGACAGACGAGACGACCGGCGACGACGTCCCCAAGTTCTTCCACTACGTGAAGAAGGACCGGATCGCCGAGAGTGCCGTGATGGGCACGATGGTCGTGGCGCTGTGCGGTGAGGTCTTCCCGGTGACGCGCTCGCCCAAGCCCGGATCGCCCGTGTGCCCGGACTGCAAGAAGGTCTACGACGGTTTGCGCAAGGGCGGCGACTGAGCGGGTTCCGCGGCCGGTAAGGCCGGCGCCTCCGGTGAGGCGTCGGCCGGTTCGTCGTCGCCGCGCACCTGGTTCGTCAGCCACTCCTTGACCTGCTCCATCCTGGTCGCCCGCGCGGGCCAGAATTCCTGCACCGCGGCGTTGAACTCCGCGCCCAGAATCACCGCGAAGCCGAGAAAATAGGTGAACAGCAGGAACGCGATCGGGGTGGCCAGCGCGCCGTAGCTCACGCCGGTCGCGGTGATCCAGGACAGATATCGCCGCAGCAGATCGCTGGCCCCCATGAAGAACACCCCGGCCACCAGCGCGCCGCCGAACAGCCGATGCCACGGCAGCGATTTGTGCAGGGCCAGCTTGTAGAGCGTGGTGAGCCCGACGATCAGCAGCAGGCCGACGATCGGGTAGTAGAACGTGTCGATCAGCCGCAGTCCGGGTTCACGCCAGGTGTCGGGCAGGACGCGGCCGATCCGGGTGGGTCCCAGCGCGATCACCGGCAGGATCAGCACCGCCGCCACCAGGAACTGCACATACAGCAGCAGCGCGAAGATCCGCTGCCAGACGGGATGGCGGGCATCCTGCTGATCATGGGCTTCCACGATCGCGTCGACGAAGGTCGCCATCGCCGAGGAACCCGCCCACAGCGACAGCACGAAACCCACCGACACCACCGCGCCGCGACCGCGGCCGAGCACGTCGTCGACGGTCGGCTCGATCAGGTCGGCGACGACCGAGGGGCTGAAGAACTCCCGGCTGAACGCGATGATCTTGGCTTCCACGATCTGCACCGTGTCCGGCCCGAACAGCCCGCCCACATAGCCGAGGCTGCCGAGCAGCCCGAGCAGCAGCGGCGCGAGTGAGAGCGTCTGCCAGAACGCGGCAGCGGCGGACTTGGCGAAGATCGAGTTGTTCCAGCTCTTGATCGCCACCCGGACGATCAACCGCCACGCCGTGGCGGGCCACCGCACCCACCACGCGTGTTCGCGGGGACGTTGCGGGACGGGCTTGCCCGCGGTCGCGGGCAGCGCGGGGGAACCGCTCGGCTGGTGCGCCCGCGGTGGGTGCGCCGCGTCGGCTGCCCGGACCTGGTCGTTGTTCATCTCCGGTCAAGCATCCCGCACGAACCGGGCGCGTGGGGTACGGGCCGGGCATCGTGTCGGCGGGTAACAGGTAAATGGCCGGTGACCTCGGACGGTGTTGTGATGCCTGTCGCGCACCCCGCGTCGGTTTGGCGACACGCCGCACCGGGCGGCTAGGGTCATCTGCGTGACTGGGTCGGGTGACGCCGCTGCGGCGAGGGATGCGGGTACACCGGGCGATTCGGCTGCCGGGGGTGCGTCGGGGGGTTCCCTGCGCGCGTGGCAGCGGCGCGCCCTGACGAAGTACCTGGCCACCAAGCCGCGCGATTTCCTCGCGGTCGCCACGCCGGGCGCGGGTAAGACCACCTTCGCGCTGCGGGTTGCCGCGGAGTTGCTGGCCGACCGTACGGTGGATCAGATCACCGTCGTCGCGCCCACCGAGCACCTCAAACACCAGTGGGCGGCCTCGGCCGCCCGCTCGGGCATCCAGCTCGACTCCCGGTTCTCCAACTCCACCGGCGGCACCTCGGGTGACTATCACGGCGTCGTGGTGACCTATGCGCAGGTCGCGGCCCATCCCACCCGGCATCGGGTGCGCACCGAGAACCGTCGCACGCTGGTGATCCTCGACGAGATCCACCACGCGGGCGACGCCAAGACCTGGGGTGAGGCCACCGAGGAGGCCTTCGGCGACGCGACCCGGCGCCTCGCGCTGACCGGAACCCCGTTCCGCAGCGACGATTCCAAGATCCCGTTCGTCACCTACGAGCCCGACGAAGCCGGTTTCCCCCGCTCGCGCGCCGACCACTCCTACGGCTACGCCGACGCGCTCGCCGACGGCGTCGTGCGCCCTGTCGTGTTCCTGGCCTACTCCGGTGACGCGCACTGGCGCGACAGCGCGGGCGAGGAACACACCGCCCGCCTCGGCGAACCGCTCAGCGCCGAACAGACCGCGCGCGCCTGGCGCACCGCGCTCGACCCGGCCGGTGACTGGATCTCGGCGGTGCTGCGCGCCGCCGACGTCCGCTTGCGCCAGCTGCGCGCCTCCGGCATCCCCGATGCCGGTGGCCTGGTGATCGCCACCGACCAGGAACGGGCCCGCGACTACGCCGAACTGCTCGAACACATCTCGGGTGAGCGCCCGACCGTGGTGCTCTCCGACGACCCGCAGTCCTCGCAGCGCATCGGCGAGTTCGCCGAGGGCACGCAGCCGTGGATGGTGGCGGTGCGCATGGTGTCCGAGGGCGTCGACGTGCCGCGGCTGGCCGTCGGTGTGTACGCGACGAGTGCGTCGACCCCGCTGTACTTCGCGCAGGCCATCGGCCGGTTCGTGCGTGCCCGCAGGCCGGGGGAGACGGCGAGTGTGTTCCTGCCGTCGGTGCCGGTGCTGCTCGACCTGGCCGCCCAGCTGGAGTTGCAACGCGATCACGTCATCGGCAAGCCGCACCGCGAGAAGAACGCCCTCGACGACGAACTGCTGATCGACGCCAACAAGACCAAGGACGAGCCCGGCGAGGAGGAGAAGTCCTTCGTCGCGCTGGCCGCCGACGCCGAACTCGACCAGGTGATCTACGACGGCTCCTCCTTCGGCACCGCCACCATCGCGGGCAGTGACGAGGAAGCCGACTACCTGGGCATCCCGGGCCTGCTCGACGCCGACCAGATGCGGGCGCTGCTGCGCGACCGGCAGACCCGTCAGCTCGCCGACCGCAGCGCCGCCCAGGAGTCCGCGCCCGCGCCCGCCGCGGTCGCCGAACGGATCGCCACCTCCGACAAGCTGGGCGAACTGCGTCGCGAACTCAACAGCCTGGTCGCGATGCACCATCACCGCACCGGTAAGCCGCACGGCGTGATCCACGGTGAGCTCCGTCGCGAATGTGGCGGTCCCCCCACGGCGTTGGCGTCGGTCGACCAGTTGGGGGAGCGGATCGCGGCACTGCGTCGCCGGTAGTGGTCAACCGCGTGCGGGCTGCGCGGCAGGACACGTGCCTGTCGGTGTTCGTCGACTGATCCGCCTCGTCGGCCGATCGTCGCGGATGGCGTTCGTGATCGAGGCCACGGTCTACTTCGCCGCTGCTGCGAGAACCCGCAGTGCGCTGTCGACGGCGGCGCTGAGCTCACTGAAGTCGACGCCGTCCCTGGCCTGGATCGACAGCCCGTAGAGGACGGTGCTGTAGAGCGCGGCCAGCGCGGCGGTGTCTGTGCCGGGTTCGAGGTCGCCGTCGGCGACACCACGGTCGAGGCGGGCGCGGATGTCGGCGGTGGTGTGGCGGCGGGCCTCGACGAGAAACTCGCGGACCGAGGCCGTCCGGGTGGTGTAGGTAGCGCCGGCGAGAACCACCATGCAGCCGTGCGGCAGACCGGGGTCGGTGTAGGTGGTGATGTTGTCGCGCAGCATCGCCTCGATCGCGGCGTAGGCGGTCGGTTCCTCGCGCAACGCCCGCGCGGTGCGTGACCCTTCGGTGCGGCCGTAGAGCTCGATCGCGGCGCGGAACAGGGCTTCCTTGTCACCGAAGGCGGCATAGAGGCTCGGGGAGTTGATGCCCATGGCGGTCGTGAGATCGGCCAGGGAGGCGCCGTCGTAGCCGCGTTCCCAGAACACCTCCATGGCACGCCGCAGGGCCACGTCGCGATCGAAGCCGCGCGGGCGGCCGCGTTCTGCCATGCCAAACCTTTCTGTGCCGATCGGCAAATATACCGCGCGGACAGTGAGCCGGAGCATTCTGTATCGATCGATAAGAAACTCTTGACGCCGGCGCCGGCATGCGCTTGTCTATTTATGTATCGCCTACTACAGAATTGGAGCACGCCTGATGACGAGCAGCACCACCGTGGCCCTGGTGACCGGCGGCAGCCGGGGGATCGGCGCCGCCATCGCCCGCAGGCTGGCCGCAGCCGGCACCGACGTGGCGTTCACCTACCAGCGCGACGAGGTCGCGGCGAAGTCGGTCGCCGCCGACATCGAGGCGCAGGGCAGGCGGGCGCTGCCGATCCGGGCCGACAGCGCCGATGCCGCGCAGGTCGTCGCCGCTGTCGACCGGACCGCGCGTGAGCTGGGCGGCTTGGACGTGCTGGTGAACAACGCCGGGATCTTCCCGGCCAAGCCGTACGAGGAATTCGGCGTCGACGAGATCGACCGTGCGCTCGCCATCCACGCCCGCGCGCCGTTCGTCGCGGGCCAGGCCGCGCTGGCGCACCTGGGCGAGGGCGGCCGGATCATCTCCATCGGCTCGAACCTGACCGACCGCGCGCTCTTCGGCGGACTGGCGCTGTACAACCTGAGCAAGTCGGCGCTCAACGGCTACACCAAGGCGCTGGCCAGGGAACTCGGCCCGCGCGGCATCACCGTCAACCTGGTCCAGCCGGGCCCGACCGACACCGACATGAACCCGGCGGGCAGCGACCACGCACCCGCGCAGCGCGAATTCAACGCGCTCGGCCGGTTCGGCGCCGCCGAAGACGTCGCCGATCTGGTCGCGTTCCTGGCAGGCCCGTCGGCCCGGACGATCACCGGGGAGATCATCACGATCGACGGCGGCACCAACGCCTGAGTGCGGCACTGCCGGTGAACGCGCCATCGGCCGCGCCGCGGTCGTCGTCGCGGCCCGCCTCGGCAGGTCGCGGCGACGTCACGGCCCACCGGCGAAGCTCTCAGTGCACCCGCTCGAAGAACTGGGTCGGGTCGAGCGCGTTGATGCTGGTCCAGCGCGGTTCCTGGACCGGAGCCCCGGCCTCCTCGGTGGCGTCGAAATACCCCTGGAGTTCCAGCGCCACCCGCGGATTCTCGTCCACCTGCCGGGCAATCGCGTACAGCACCGCGAGCACGTGCAGACACCGCGCGGTCCGGGCCGAGCAGGAGCAATCGGTGCTCACCAGCGTCGGCGCCGGGGAGTGCCCCGCGTCGAGCAGCGCCCGGTGCATCTCGTCGGTGACCACGGTCGGATCGGGAATCACTCGCGCGATCGCGGTGATCGCCGCCCTGGTCAGCGGCGCCACCTCGACATGCGCGATCGAAGCCTGTCCGCCGCGATGCAGGTGCGCGCGTACCGTCCGCCCCTCGGTCTCGGTACGTACCCCGTCGTTGCGGGCGATGCTGCGGGCGCGGGGCAGCAGCGGTTCGGGCCGGGTCTGGCGCAGCGGCTCGGCCAGCCGCACCCAGTCCCTGCCCCACGCCGTGTAACCGAATTCGTTGTCGGGCATCAGTTCTCTCGCTTCCGTCGCAGGATGTCGACGAGGGCGTCGTCGTCGAGCCGGGCCAGCTCGGCTATGCCCGCCGCGTCCGAGAGATCGGTGAGCGCCGACTTGCGGGTGTGCATCGCCGCGATGTGCTCCTCGACCGTGGTCGCGCTGGTCAGCGTGGTGACGGTGACCGTGCGGGTCTGCCCGATCCGGTGCGCCCGGTCCGAGGCCTGCGCCTCGACGGCGGGATTCCACCAGCGATCGAAATGGATCACATCGGCGGCGCGGGTCAGGGTGAGACCGGTGCCCGCGGCGCGCAAGCTCAGCACCAGCACCGGTGGGCCGTCCGGTGATTGGAACGCGGTGACGATCCCTGAGCGCTGGTCGGCGTCGAGCCCGCCGTGGAAGAACGGCGCGTCGACCCCGAACTGTTCGGCGAGATGGCGCACCAGCAGCTCGCCGGTCTGTCGGTACTGGGTGAAGATCAGCGTCGGGTCACCGGTGTCGAGATTGGTGGCGACGATGTCGGTGCACAGGTCGAGCTTGCCGGAGCGACCGGCGATCTCGCCCAGGTCGCCGGAGATCAGCCCGGGGTGATTGCACACCTGTTTGAGGTGGGTGAGCGCGGCGAGCACCCGCCCCTGACGTTGCAGGCCGGAACCGAAGCCCTCGTCGAGCGCCTCGGCCAGGACCGCGTCGTAGACCCGTTCCTGCTCGGCGGTCAGGTCGCACAGCAGATCGCTGTGGATCTTCGCGGGCAGCGAGGCCGCGACGTGAATCTTCTTGCGGCCGAGCACCACCGGCTCGACGGCATCGCGCAACCGGGCCGCCGCCGCGGCCGAACCCTCCTCGATCGGCCGGACGAACCGGCGCCGGAACTGCGTGCGATGGGCGAACAGTCGCGGCACCGTGAGATTGAGCAGCGCGAACAGTTCGTCGAGATGGTTCTCCACCGGCGTGCCGGTGAGCGCCACCTTGGCGTCCGCGGGCAAGGCGCGCGCGGCCTTCGAGACCTGGGTACGCGGATTCTTCAGCGCCTGCGCCTCGTCGAATACCACGGTGGCCCACTGCTGTCCGGTCAGTGCCGCCCCGTGCAGCCGAAGGGTCGGATATCCGGTGACGACCACGGTCCCCGCGCCGACGGGCACATCACCGCCACGCCAGGACACCGCCTTCAGCCCCGGCGCGAACCGGGTGATCTCGTGCACCCAGTTGCCCACCAGCGAGGTCGGGCACACCACGAGTTGCGGTCCGTCGGCGCGCCCCTGCAGGAACCCGATGGTCTGCACGGTCTTGCCCAGTCCCATCTCGTCGGCCAGCACCGCACCGCCGAACGCGTCGACGGTCTCGCGCAGCCAGCTCACCCCGCGCACCTGATACGGCCGCAAGGTGGCATCCAGGACCGCTGCCAGTTCGGCGTCGGCCGCCGCGGTCTCGCGCAGCACGCGCACCGCTCGCTGGGCCGAGACGATTGACGTGCCGACCGCATCGGGGACAGCGTGCGCCGCGGCGGGTAGCTCCACGGGGATCGCCGACCCGTCGCCGGGTGGTTCCATCGCGCCGGTGTCGCGGCTCGGCGGTGCGGTGGCCTCGCCCGCCGTGGCTGTGCGTCGTGCGGCGGCCAGCAGCTCGCGCCACGCCAGGGCCGACGGCGCGAGGTCTGCGATGGTGACACCGGCCAGCTCGGCGGGTGTCACCACGGCGGCCGGGATCTCGACCGGTTCGATCGCGCCGCGCTCGCCGACGGGCAGCGCGAGCGTCAGTGCTTCGGGGTCGCCGATACCGGCGGGCGCGGCACCGGCACCATGACCGGCCCAGGTCCACAGCGCGAACAGATGACGGTCGGGGAGATAGGTGGCCTGGGTGGCGGGCAGAGCGGTCTCCTCTGATCGGGCAACACGAACAACCGAACAACGTACACTGTACTGAGTTTGTTCCCGAGTGCCAGAAAGGACGGCTCGTGCCCACCGACGGCGCCGAGAAAGCCACCGCGCAGGCCACCCAGATCCTCGAGCTCTTGTGGCGGCACGCCTTGCCCGCCAAGCCGGGAGCGCGCGGACCCAAACCCGGTCTCACGGTCGACGCCGTGGTCGCTGCGGGCATCGCCCTTGCCGATCGCGAGGGCATCGAGAAGCTGACGATCCGCGCGGTGGCCGCCGAACTCGGCCTGCGCGCGATGAGCCTCTACACCTACGTGCCGAGCAAGGACGCGCTGCTGGTGCTGATGGTCGACGCCGTCGCCGCCGACGACCCGGAGATACCCGCCGACCTGCCGATCCGGGATCGGATGATCGCGATCGCCACGCGGATCAGGACCGAGCTGATCGCGCACCCGTGGCTGCTCGAGGTCTCCCCGTGGCGTCAGGTGCTCGGCCCGGCCAGGATGCGCCGCTACGAGAATCAGCTCCGCGCGATCTCCGGCACCGGTCTGACCGACCTCGCCATGGACCGCGCGATCGCGGTGCTCACCGACTTCGCCACCGGCAATGCCCGCCTCGCCGTCGCGGCCGCGGGCGCGACGGCCCAGCTCAGCGACGCGGACTGGTGGCAGGTGCACGGCCCGCTGCTGGCCGAGGTGATGCCCGCCGCCGACTTCCCCCTCGCGAGTCGGGTCGGCACCGCCGTCGGCGAGCATTATCAGGCACCGGCCGACCCCGACGGCGCCTTCGCCTACGGGGTCGCGACGCTGGTCGACGGCATCCTCGCCGACGCGGGCGACTGACCCCGGATACAACAACAGCGGGCGCCCTGTCCGGGTCGCCCGCTGTCGGGATGTTCTGTTGTCAGATGTGATTGTTTCGGACGCGAGGAGTGGTCAGAGAGCGGGAGCGGATTCCGTGTCGATCACGGCTTCGAGCTCGCGCAAGCGGTCCATGTGTTCATTCGCGTGGTGCTGGCAGAAGAGCAACTCGCCACCCGCGGGAAGAACGGCACGCACTCGGGCAGCCGCCCCGCAACGATCGCAACGATCGACCGCGGTCAGTGGGGTGCTGGTCAGGGTTCCTGGCATGACTCCTCCGTCCCGGCTCCCGGCGCTGCGTGGCCGTTCGCCTAGGTGTGGGCCCCGTGGTCACTCCACGAGGCTCGCATCCGCTACTTCCCAGCAGGGGTACGACTACTCTGTCAGACGTTCGGGGTTCAGGCTTTGTTCCCGGAAGTGAATCTTTGTGTTTTCGATAACACGACCTGCGGTTTCGCTGAAAGCGAACACCACTGGTCACCGTCTCGAGCACCCGCCGATCACCCACGGCGCCGTCGCTGCCACCTCCCACTCGAACCAGTCACTCATCAATCTGTCGCTCGCTGCGGTGTTGCCCGTTACCCGCGGGCCGCGCCACCGAACCGAGCCACCTCGTCGATCCTGTGTCAGGGTCTTTCCCGTCCGAACCTGTTGTCTACCCGGAGATTACCCGTGACATCCGACACCCACACGCTTGTTCACCTGTGTTCTTCCCAAGAATGGGAACAATCCCAGCGAACCGGGGAACGCAGGCCGCCGTCGCTGACCGAGAGCGGCTTCGTCCACCTGTCCACCCCCGCCCAGGTCCACCTGCCCGCCAACCGGCTCTTCGCCGGGCGCACCGACATGATGGTGCTGTGGCTGGACCCGGCCCGGTTCACCGGCGAGGTGAGATGGGAGCCGGGTGTGCCGACCGATCCGGCCTCGATGCTGTTCCCGCATCTGTACGCCCCGCTGCCGGTGGCCGCGGTGCTCGCGGCCGAGCCGTACCTGCCCGGCACGGACGGATTGTTCGGCACGCCCCAGCGCGGCGAAGTGGCGTAGACCACATCCTTGGTCACCGCGCGACTACTGTGGACGGTGTGAACGTCGACGTCACAGCGCTACCGGGGATCGGAGTGCGCAAGGATTTCGAGGTCAAGTCGGGCCGCCGCGTCGGGGTGATCGCCCACCGCGACGGTGACATCGACCTGATCGTGTCCAAACCCGACGACCCGGACGCGATCGCGGCCCAGGTGCCGCTGTCGACTGACGAGGCGTCGGTGCTGGCGAACCTGCTCGGCGCGCCGCAGCTGGTCGCCAAACTCAACGACGACCATCGCGACCTACCCGGGATCACCACCCGGCAGCTCGCGATCGGCGACGAATCACCGTACGCGGGTCGCACGTTGGGCGAGACCGGGATGCGCACCCGCACCAAGACCTCGATCGTCGCGGTGATGCGCGCCGGTCAGCTGCACCCGTCGCCCGGCCCGGATTTCACCTTCACCGAGGGTGATCTGCTCGTCGTCGTCGGCACCCCGGACGGCCTGGACGCGGCCGCGAAGATCCTCGCGCACGGCTGACGGCCGTGACCTCGCAGGCCCTGGCTCTGCTCGAGCTCGGCGTGATCTTGTTCGCGCTAGGCATCTGCGGGCGAGTCGCGGGCCGGTTCGGGATGTCGCCGATCCCGCTGTACCTGCTGGGTGGGCTGGCGTTCGGGCGCGGGGGATTCTTCGAGCTGGAGGTGGCCACCGAGTTCGGGCACCTGGCCGGCGAGATCGGCGTCGTGCTGCTGCTGTTGCTGCTCGGGTTGGAGTACACCGCCCCCGAGCTGATGACGGGCCTGAAGCGCTCCTGGGCGGCAGGCGTGCTCGATCTGGTGGCCAACGCGCTACCCGGCGCCGCGGTGGCGCTGATCCTGGGCTGGGGCGTGACCGGCGCCGTCGTCCTCGGCGGCGTCACCTACATCTCGTCGTCGGGGATCGTGGCCAAGGTGCTCGACGACCTGGGCCGCCTCGGTAACCGCGAGACGCCGGTCGTGCTGTCGATCCTGGTCCTCGAGGACCTGGCGATGGCGGTGTACCTGCCGATCCTGACGATGATGCTGGCCGGGCTGAGCCTGCTCAGCGGGCTGGTGTCGCTGGCGATCGCGCTGGCCACCATCTCGGTGGTGCTGGTGGTGGCGCTGCGCTTCGGCAGGCTGGTCTCGGCGGTGCTCGACAGCGCCGACCGCGAGGTGTTCCTGCTACAGCTGCTCGGCGCCGCGCTGCTGGTGGCCGGTGCCGCCTCGGCGCTGAACGTCTCGGCCGCGGTCGGTGCGTTCCTGCTCGGCATCGCGATCTCCGGTTCCACCGCGCACGAGGCGGCGAAACTGCTGGAGCCCCTGCGTGATCTGTTCGCCGCGATCTTCTTCGTCGCCTTCGGGCTCTCGATCGACCCGGCCGCGGTGCCGCCGGTGTTCGGCTGGGCGGTCGCGCTGGCTGTGGTCACCACCGGCACCAAGGTGGCCGTGGGCTGGTGGGCGGCGAGCAGGCAGGGGATCCGCCGGATGGGCCGCGCCAGGGCGGGCGCCGCGCTGGTGGCGCGCGGCGAGTTCTCCATCGTCATCGCGGGTCTGGCCGTCGCCTACGGCAAGGCCGACGCGCGGCTGGCCGCCCTCGCCTCGGCCTATGTGCTGCTGATGGCGATTCTCGGACCGATCGCGGCCAGGGTCGTCGAGCCGGTCGTCGAATTCACCCGGCGCCGCACCGAGGTGGCGGCGAGCTGATCAGTCGACGACCCGGCGCGGCCAGCTGCCCGCGCCGTCGTAGACCAGTTCCTCGGTGCGGTAATCGATGTGCTCGCGGGTCGGCGCGCCGGGGGCGGGGGGCAGGGGAGCGGGCGGAATCGGTTGCTGCCGACGGGATTTCGGTTGATGCCGGGAGGTCAGCCACATCCGTGGCAGCGCCTCCTCGTTCTCGATCTCGGTGAGGCTCACGCTGATCAGCACCAGCATGGTGACGATGCTGCTCACTCCGATCAGCGGCGCCAGCAGATCCATCGCGCCCGAACCCGTCGGCGGCGCGGCGTGATGGTTGGAGTGCGCGTGCATGGCGGCCATGCCGGTGTAGTGCATCCCGGTGACGGCAACGCCCATGATGATCGCCGCGCCCACCGTCGCGAGAAAACCCTTGACGCGCAACGTGAACCAGAGCGCCACGATCGAGGCCACCACCGCGATCACCATCGACAGCGTGACGATCTTCGGGTCGTAGGTCACCGTCGCCGTCGACCTCATCGCGTACATACCGGTGTAGTGCATGGTGCCGACGCCGAGGCCGGTGATCGTGCCGCCCGCCAGCAGCGAGCGCAGCGTCGGCTGGGGCTTGTTGACCATGAACAGCCCGATTCCGACCACCACCATCGCGGTGATCGCGCTGAACAGCGTCAGCGGGATGTCGTAGCGGATCTCCGCGCCGCGGATGGTGAAACCGAGCATGGCGATGAAATGCATGACCCAGATGCCGGTTCCGCCGATGGCGATCGCCGCGCCGATCAGCCAGCCGACCCGTCCCTCCACCGCGTTGCGGCCGCGGGCCGCGCACTGCAGGCCGAGCAGACAGCCGGTGACGGACATGAAATAGGCGAGAACGGGGGTGAACCAGCCGTAGCTGAAGTGATAGATGTCGAGCACGCCGCGAAAAACCCTCAATGCCGTACCGCAGAGCGGCGGCGGTAGAACGAAAAACTGTCTGTGACAATACGGTGAAGATCGCGAATTCGCGGCGTTCACAGCGCAATCCAGCACTGTGGGTTTGATCACGAAAAGGTTACCGAGTCCGGTTTATTGGCAATACGGACCGATCGGCATTTTTATTCGGAAATGAAACGAGGCCCGTATCCATCCGGGACGAATGGATACGGGCCTCGCGGTAAAGCTCGGTCAGTCGAGGTAGTCGCGCAGCACCTGCGACCGGCTCGGGTGGCGCAGCTTGCTCATGGTCTTCGACTCGATCTGGCGGATGCGCTCGCGCGTCACGCCGTAGACCTGGCCGATCTCGTCGAGGGTGCGCGGCTGACCGTCGGTCAGGCCGAAGCGCAGCCGGACCACGCCCGCCTCGCGCTCGGACAGCGTCTCCAGCACCGACTGCAGCTGATCCTGCAGCAGGGTGAAGCTCACCGCGTCGACCGCGACGACGGCCTCGGAGTCCTCGATGAAGTCACCGAGCTGGCTGTCGCCCTCGTCGCCGATGGTCTGGTCCAGCGAGATCGGCTCACGCGCGTACTGCTGGATCTCGAGGACCTTCTCCGGCGTGATGTCCATTTCCTTGGCCAGCTCCTCCGGGGTGGGCTCACGGCCCAGGTCCTGGAGCAGCTCGCGCTGGATGCGGCCGAGCTTGTTGATGACCTCCACCATGTGCACCGGGATACGGATGGTGCGGGCCTGGTCGGCCATGGCGCGGGTGATGGCCTGACGGATCCACCACGTCGCGTAGGTCGAGAACTTGTAACCCTTGGTGTAGTCGAACTTCTCGACCGCGCGGATCAGGCCGAGGTTGCCCTCCTGGATCAGATCCAGGAACGCCATGCCGCGACCGGTGTAGCGCTTGGCCAGCGAGACGACCAGGCGCAGGTTGGCCTCGAGCAGGTGGTTCTTGGCGCGGTTGCCGTCGCGCACGATCCAGTTGAAATCGCGGCGGGTGGTCACCGAGAGCTTCTCGCCGGCCTCGGCGAACTCGCGCATCTTCTCCGCGGCGAACAGGCCGGCCTCGATCCGCTTGGCGAGTTCGACCTCCTCCTCCGCGTTGAGCAGCGCGACCTTGCCGATCTGCTTGAGGTAGGCGCGCACCGAGTCGGCGGAGGCGGTGAGCTCGGCATCCTTGCGTGCCTGGCGCAGCGCCTCGGACTCCTCCTCGTCCCAGACGAAATCGCCGGAGGCCTTGTCCTTCTCGGAGGGCTCCTCGGTCTCGGCTTCCTCGGTGGTGTCCTCGGCCACTTCTTCGACCAGGGCGTCGCCGTCGGTGAGCTCGTCCTCGGAGACCTCGAGATCACCGAGATCGTCGAGTTCGATCGACTCGTCCTCGAGCTGTTCCTCGCCACCCTCGGCCGAGGTCGCCTTCTTCGCGGCGGTCTTCTTGGCCGGTGCCTTCTTGGCGGCAGCCTTCTTCGCCGGAGCCTTCTTGGCAGCGGCCTTCTTCGCCGGAGCCTTCTTGGCAGCGGCCTTCTTGGCCGGAGCCTTCTTGGCCGTGGTGGTGGCGTCGGCGTCGGCGTCGGCGTCGGCCGAGTCGGCGGTCTGACGGGTATTCGTGGCTACCACGTACGCCCTTTCGTGACGGTCTCGTGCGGCGTCACGCCAGAGTGGTTTTCCGGCGGAGCGGTCGGTCGGGTTGCACCGGCGGTGCGTCGGTCGGGTGACGCCGGTATGTTCACCGGCCTTCTCGCGACCGGCCGCGGCCGGAAGGTTTCACCGGCTCACCGCCGGACGTGTTCCATTGTAACGATCCAACCAGGGTACTCATGGCACGATGCCATCGAGGCGTTGCGCCGCCCTGCGCGCCGCACTACGGCGCGATGCCCATCTCGATGGCCATGGCGGCGCCGACGATACCCGCGGTGTTCTTCAGAACGGCCGGAATCACCGGAGTTCGGTTGGTGAGCAAGGGGATCCACTGGTCGTAATCGCGGCTGATGCCGCCGCCTGCCACGATCACGTTCGGCCAGAACAGGTCCTCGATGTGGCGCAGCACGGTGCTGACCCGCTCGGCCCACTGCGGGTAGGTCAGGTTCTCGCGGTCCTTCACCGAGGCGGCCGCCAGGTGCTCGGCCTCGGCGCCGGTGATCACCAGGTGGCCGAGTTCGGAGTTGGGCACGAGGGTGCCGTTGTACATCAGCGCCGAGCCGATGCCGGTGCCGAAGGTGAGCAGCAGCGTCAGCCCGGTGAGGGCACCGGCGGCGCCGTAGCTGTCCTCGGCCAGGCCCGCGGCGTCGGCGTCGTTGAGGACCGTCACCTCACGCCCGCCCAGCGCCTTGCTGAACAGCGAGCGCGCGTCGGTGCCGATCCACCCGTGGTCGACATTGGCGGCGGTCCTGGCGTGCCCGTCGAGCACCACGCACGGCAGGGTCAGGCCGACCGGTCCGTCCCACTCCGCCTGCGCGACGAGCTCGGCCACCGCACCGGCGACCGCGTCCGGGGTGGACGGCTGTGGCGTGGCGATCTTGATCCGGTCGTGGGCCAGCAAGCCGGTGGCCAGATCGACCACCGCGCCCTTGACGCCGCTGCCGCCGATATCGATGCCGAAGGCGTGCCCTCGAGCAGACATGGTTCAACCCCTCGCTCGTGCGGTCGATGTGCCTGACAAAGAGTAGCGGTAGTCACGTCCCGGGCGAGTCGACTCGGCATGTGATGCCATGGAGTGGTGCCCGAACCCACAGCCTTCGAGACCACCACCCCCACTGTCGCCGCCGATGACGACGAGTTGCGTTCGCTCGCCGTGGAACTCGCCGAAGCGGCCGCCGCGCACGTGCGTGCCCGCAGACCCGAGGTGTTCACCGACGGCGGTCCCGCCGAGGGCGCCGTGGCCACCAAGGGGCACGTCACCGATCCCGTCACCGTCGTCGACACGGAGTCCGAGCAGCTGATCCGCGGGCTGCTCGCCGAGCGCAGGCCCGCCGACGCGATCCTCGGCGAGGAGGGCGGCGGCGATGTCGGGGCGAGTGCGCCGGGCACCGTCACCTGGGTCGTCGACCCGATCGACGGCACCGTGAACTTTCTGTACGGGCTGCCCGGCTACGCCGTCTCGGTGGCCGCGGTGCGCGACGGCAGTCCGGTCGCGGGCGCGGTGGTCGACGTGGCGACAGCGACCACCTACAGCGCCGCGCGTGGCGGTGGCGCCACGGCGGTGCGCGCCGACGGCACAACGACGATCCTGACCTGTGCCCGCGAGGACTCGCTGGCGGTGGCCCTGGTGGCCACCGGCTTCGCCTACGGGAGGCAGCGCCGGGCACGGCAGGCGCGACTGCTGACCGAGATCCTCCCGGAGATCCGCGACATCCGCAGGCTCGGCGCCGCCGCCATGGACCTGTGCCATGTCGCGGCGGGCGAACTCGACGCCTACTACGAGCACGGCCTCAACGCGTGGGACTGGGCGGCGGGCGCGCTGATCGCCGCCGAGGCCGGGGCCGTCGTGCGTGTCCCCGAGGTCACCGTCGGCGGCGCCGCGGGGAAGATCACGATCGTGGCCGCTCCCGGAGTGGCCGGGGAGCTGACCGCGTTGCTCGAGCGCGTCGGCGCCACCGAGTCGCTGCCGGACTGAACCGCGAGGGCGGTCCCGGCGTCAGGGCCGGGACCGCAGGCTCAGCACTTGACGTCGCGGGCGGCCTCGATCAGCGCGGGATCGATCGACGACGAGCTGGCGCCGGGCGCCAGGTTCTTCAGTGCCCGCAGGACAGCCTCGGCGTCGGCGCCGGGCCGCAGCGATTCGCCGAAGGCCAGGCCGAGGACCAGGTCGACCGAGTCGTCGGTGCGCGGGTCCTCGATCAGTTCGGCGCACGGCGCGACCAGCTGGACCGACGCGGCCGCGGGTCTGCCGTTGACGCCGAAGCGGATCTGCCCGGTGCAATTGAGGTCACCGCCGACATAGACCGGATCGTTACCGACCTGTGTCCCCGGCGCGCCGGCGAATCCGAGGTCGCCCAGTGCGGAGGCGATGTTGCCCGCCTGGCCGCTCTTGCCGTTGGCGTTGAAGACCCTGACCTTCGACTCCGCCAGCGCGGCGGGATCGACCTCGTCGAGGCGGGAGGGGCCGACCCGCGTGCCGAGCGGTGCGGGTTGGGGTGCGTTGGTGGCCGTCGGCGTGCTCGGTGCGTTGCAGGCCATCGGCTCGTTGCTGTCGTCATGGGTGCGAAACGCCGTGATCCAGACGAGCAGGCTCACCAGAGCCAGCACGAGGACCAGCGCGAGCCAGAGCTCGGGCCGCCGTCGCGGGAAGGGTGTGCCGTCGCGATCGGTCGCGCTGCCTTCGGTGATCAGTGAAACCACGCGCTCACTCTACGAGTCCGGCGGCCGGGTGTGAGTGCGGGATGTCTCGGCGAGTTTCCCGCCAGGTGAAGATTCGTCGTCGGTTTCGACTCGGCCGGGTTTTGATTGCGACATTTGTCCGTAGGTCCGCTATTGTCTGCCCGCCCAGATCGAATAATCACCGGTGAAACGGTGGTCGGTCGCGGGAACAACAAGGGCATGTCCTGCGTTAACCGAACGCTGTCGGAGTGATCGATCGCCGATCGACCCTGATAGGCGACCGGTGTACGTGTGAGGTGCACCACCGGCGGGGCGGTACGAACGCCGGACCCCTGCGGGGTACGGCAATCGAACCGATCCGGGATATACGGAGTAAGGACTGAGGGGAAGACGACATGGCAACCGACTATGACGCACCGCGGCGCACCGAATCCGACGAAGTGTCGGAGGATTCGCTCGAGGAGCTGAAGGCCCGCCGCAACGAGGCGCAGTCCGCCGTCGTGGACATCGACGAATCCGATACAGCGGAATCGTTCGAGCTTCCCGGCGCGGACCTGTCCGACGAAGTACTCAGCGTTCGGGTGGTCCCGAAGCAGGCCGACGAGTTCACCTGTTCGAGCTGCTTCCTCGTGCACCACCGCAGCCGACTGGCCAGCGAGAAGGGCGGCCAGCTGATCTGCATGGACTGCGCCGCTTAAGGCGACGCGACGGGTCAGCCCGCGCTCGGGAGTCCGAGCGCGGCCAAGACCCGGTCCGGCCTGCGCGTACTGATCAACCAGTACGGCGTCGGGTCGTCCGGGTCGTCGAGAACCAGCAGCGCCATGGGGCCGATCCAGGCCCGGTGCTGCACATACGCGGCGGGGTCGAGCTGTCGGCCCAGCGCCGCACTCTTGGCCGTCGGAGCGACGGCCGCGGCGCGCGCGACGAAACTCACCGGCAGGTGGGCGCGGTCGACGCGCAGTTCCGCGGCGCCGTCGGGCGCGACGGTCACTTCCAGGCGATGCCTGCTCATCCACAACAGAATCCAGACCGGCACCGGCGCGAGGAGCACGTAGGGCAGCCACGCGCGCAGGCCGGGCGCTCCCATGTGGATCTCGGCGGCCAGCAGCCCCGCGATGGCGAAGCCGATCGGCCACCACCACAGCGGCACCCACAGGCGTTCCCGGTAGGGCGAGGCACCGTGCGCCGAGGGCGCGGGGCGGTCGGTGTCCGCGGTGTCGGCGGTCGGCGAATGGGGCTGGTCGGGCACCCCTCAACACTAGGTCACCACGCTGGGGCGGCGACGAGAAGGTCCGGCGCCGACCGCGTAGGCTCGACCGATGTGAACGCACTTGCACCGATTCCGCTGCGGCGGCTCGATCCCGGCATCCCTGTGCCGACGCGTGCCCATCCGGGTGATGCGGGCGTCGACCTCTGTACCACCGAGGACGTGATCATCGAACCGGGCGAGCGGGTGCTGGTCGGGACCGGGATCGCGATCGCGCTGCCCCTCGGCACGGTCGGGTTGATCCATCCCCGGTCCGGCTTGGCCGCGAAGGCGGGCCTGTCGGTGGTCAACACCCCCGGCACGGTCGACGCGGGCTATCGCGGCGAGATCAAGGTGTGCCTGATCAACCACGACCCGCGCACGGCGATCGAGCTGCGCCGCGGTGACCGCATCGCGCAGTTGCTGGTGCAGCGGGTCGAGCTGGTCGATTTCGCCGAGGTCGACGATCTCGACGACACCGCCCGTGGCACCGGCGGATACGGGTCGAGCGGCGGGCATGCCAGCCTGGCCGGCGAGGAGGCGTAATGGGGCTGTTCGGCAAGAAGAAGCGCGCACCGCGCGAGGACGAGTACGCGGCCTACGACGACGAGATCGACTACGACGAATCCGGCGAGTACGCCGATTCCGACGAGTACGACACCGACGAGTTCCAGCGTCCCGACTTCGCGCACCTGGACTTCGACGACGCGCCGACCGACGAGCGCATCTACGGCAATTTCGACCACGAGCCGGACGCCGCCGCAGGCCCGTACGACATCAGCGAGGTCTCCGACGAGATGATCGAGCGCCGCCTCGATCTGGGGTCGGTGGTCATCCCCGTGCCCGCCGGCGGGCAGCTGCAGGTGGAGATGAGCCCGGACGGCACCCCGCAGGCGGTGCATCTGGCCACCGAGCACGGCAGACTCACCGTCGCCGCCTACGCCGCGCCGAAGTCCGCAGGCCAGTGGCGCACGGTCGCCGCGGATCTGGCCGAATCACTGCGTGGTGACGGTGCGAGCGTCGCCGTGGAGAAGGGCCCGTGGGGTCGCGAGGTCAAGGCGATCACCGAGGGCGCCGACCTGCGCTTCATCGGTGTCGACGGACCGCGCTGGATGATCCGCCTGGTCGCCGCAGGCCCGTCGGGCGCGGTGGACGAGCGCAGCCCGCTGATCACGGCCGCGCGCGCGGTCCTGGCCGATGCCGTGGTGCGTCGCGGTGACGAGCCGCTGCCCGTGCGTGATCCGCTGCCGGTGGTACTGCCGCAGGAACTGGCCGAACAGCTGGCCGCCGCCCATCAGCAGCAGGTGCTGGCCCAGCAGCAGGCACTGGCCGCGCAGGCCGCCGCCGCGCAGGCCCCGCCGACCTCGGCGCTGCCCCCGAAGCTGCCCGACGAGCCGCGTCGTGGTGCGGATGGGTCGGCCATGCAGCAGCTCGGCTTGAACTAGGCGGGTGCCCGCTGTGAGACAAGCAGCGGGCAATCCTGCGGGACAACTGATTTCGCGAGCATGTGGGTAACTCGCCGGGCACGCCCAGCGCGCCACCTATCCCAGATCGTCCGCCCAGTCGGTAGGCGGGCCTCCTAGTCGCGACCGGCAAAAGTCGCGGAGAGGCGGGGGAGCAGTGCGTCCAATTCGGCGAACCCGGCATGCCCGAGTACCGCTGGATCGGCACCCAGCTCGGCCAGGGTCACCCGATGCAGTCGCGCCTGTGGCAGCGTCGCGGCCCACTGTTCGGCGACGGCGATCGGGTGCACCGGGTCGTCGCTCGCGCCGACCACGGCCACCGGTACCGCGCTGTCGGCCAGCTGCTCGACCGTCGGCCAGGCGTAGGCGGCGGCCTCGTCGAGCGCCTGCGGCAGGTGCGGCCACTGTCCGCGCCAGGACTGGGTGAGCGCGTCGGCCAGCCAGGCGGGACTCGACGCCCGCATCCGCTCGATCACCGCGTCCAGCCCGTCGGCGCGCAGTTGCCCGGCGGTAACCGAGGCGCTCAAGGCGGCGGGGCAGGAGGCGGTTTCGGCGCCCGTCCAGGCGGGTAATGCTGTGATGACACCGACCACCGCGGTGCGGTGCCCGGCTGCCCAGTCGAGCGCGATCGCGGCGCCGAGGGAGATGCCTGCGGCCAGGACGGGGCCGCGCGCTGCGGCGGCGTCCAAAGCCGCGGTACAGCTCGCGATCACGGCCTTCGGGTCCGGTTCGACGGCCTGGAACGCCAGTCCGTGCGCGGCTGCGGCCGGTCCGAACGCACGGGCGGCGAAATCGGCGTCGGAACCGGTTCCGGGCAGGGCGACCACGGTGACCTGGGGTGGGGTGCGCAACACGGACCGAGCGTAGCGGCCGCCCGTTTGCCCATCTACAGTGGCGGTGTACGGCCAACTAGCGGGAGAAGCGTGCCATGTCGTCATCCACGGGCGGACACAAGTCGGGATCGGGTCCGGACTCGGGATATTTTCGTCGACTCGGGCGCCGCTTGACCGCCGATATCGATCAGCTCGACGCCGAGGAGCTGGCGGAGACGGCCGACGCCTCCGGTGCCCGGCGCGCGGCGGACTGTTGTCGCGGTGAGGAAGCCACGATTCTGGGCAGGCTGCGCAGTGTCGAGGCGTGTCCCAAGGCCGCGGGCGCGACCGTGCAGGCCGAGTTCTTCGACGGCACCGACGCGATCACCCTCGTCTGGATCGGCCGCAGGCGCATTCCCGGTATCGAACCGGGCAGGCGCATCCTGGTCCGTGGTCGCGTGGGTGACCGCGACGGCCGCAAGGTGATCTTCAACCCCTACTACGAATTGCGCGGGAACAGCTGACGTATGCCCTCCAGCGACGAGTACCGCATTGCCGCGGACCCCGAACCCACCGTGGCGCTGCCGGTGGCGACCGATAACCCGGTCGACCCCGAGATCGACGCCGAGCTCGAGCAGAAGCAGACCCTGCTCGAGCAGCTGGGCGGGATCAGCGGCCTGATCTACTCCACCCTGCCCGTGCTCGTGTTCGTCCCGGTGAACACCGTCGCCGGCCTCACCGCGGCCATCTGGGCCGCCCTCGGTGTGGCCGCGGGCGTGCTCGGGTGGCGATTGTTCCGCCGCAGCCCGGTGCAGCCGGCGATCTCCGGTTTCCTCGGTGTCGGCGTGTGCGCGTTCATCGCGTCCCGGACGGGGGAAGCCAAGGGCTACTTCCTGTTCGGGATCTACACCAGCCTGGTGTACGCGGGCGTGTTCGCGGTGTCGATCCTGTTCCGGTGGCCGCTGGTCGGCGTCATCTGGGGCGCCCTCAACGGGCACGGCACCGACTGGCGCGGCGATCGCCGCATCCGCAGGCTCTACGACCTCGCCACGGTCGTGTGGGTGGTCGTGTTCGGCGCCCGCTACCTGGTCCAGTCGCAGCTCTACGACACCGACCACACCACCTGGCTGGCGGTGGCCAGAATCGGCATGGGCTGGCCGCTGACGGCGGTTGCCCTGGTGGTCACCGTGTGGGCGGTGCGCCGCGCGGGTCATCTGCCGGTCGGGAAATCCGATTCCGCCCGCGCCGGAACGGATTCCGCGCCCGCCTGAGCCGTGGCCGAAGCGCCGCGGGAGGTGGGGATCTACCCACCCTGGGGTGCCTGGTCCGGCCGTCGAGTTCGTCGCACGATCAATGCGTAACTGAAAACGCAGTGATCGTGAAAGGACCGGCGACCATGATGGCTCCCGAGCACCGTCTCTCCGGCGCATCGAAGAACTCCGCCTCCGTGCTGTCGGAGAGCAAGCGCATCGGAGCCGAGCTGGACGCACTGATCGCACCCGCAGCGGCCGGTGACCGCGACGCCGTCGCCGAGATCGTGCGCCTGGTGCATCCGCTGGTCCGGCGCTACTGCTCGGCCAGGATGGGCGCCACCGGTCATCTCACCGTCACCAGCGACGATGTCACCCAGGAAGTGCTGATGGCGACCGTCACCGCCATCCCGCGCTACCGTGACCAGGGCAAATCGTTTCTGGCGTTCGTCTACGGCATCGCCGCCAACAAGGTGTCGGACGCGTTCCGCCGCGCCAAGCACACCGCCTACCCGATGGCCGAGCTGCCCGACGCCGCCAGTATCGCGGCGGGCCCGGAGGAGTGGGCGCTGGCCCACGAACGCGGCGCGGCCACCCGCGAACTGATGCAGGTGCTGGCGCCGAACCACCGCGAGGTGCTGGTCATGCGGATCGTGCTCGGCTGGAGCGCGGCGCAGACCGCCGAGGCCATCGGCACGAGTCCGGGTGTGGTGCGGGTGATGCAGCACCGCGCGCTGAACAAGCTGCGCGCGGAGCTGCAGGTCGCCTGAGCGCGGTTACGGTTTGATGCCGTGGGTGGCCAGCGTCAGGCGCAGGTCCTCCTCGGCTTCCACCGAGGTGACGAACAGCAGTTCGTCCTCGCCTTCGAACGGGTCGTCGGCCTGCGGCACGATCACCCGGCCGCCGCGCAGGATCGTCACCAGGGCGGTGTCGCGTGGCATGACCAGGGTCCGGACCGGCTTGCCCGCCAGCTGGGTGTCGGCGGGCAGGGTGATCTCGACCAGGTTGGCCTGCCCCTGCCGCAGCGTCATCAGCCGGACCAGATCGCCCACCGACACCGCTTCCTCGACGAGCGAGGCGAGCAGCCGCGGCGTCGATACCGCCACGTCGACACCCCACGACTCGTCGAAGAGCCATTCGTTGCGCGGATCGTTGACCCGCGCGACCACCCGGCGCACCCCGAACTCGGTCTTGGCGAGCAGGCTGTGCACCAGGTTCGTCTTGTCGTCGCCGGTGGCCGCGATCACCACCTCATAGGTCTCGAGCTGTGCGTTCTCGAGCAGCGACAGCTCGCAGGCGTCGGCGTGCACCCACACCGCGTCGGGGATGGCGGCGGGGTCGATGTGGTCGAGCTGCCGTTCGAGCAGCATCACCCGATGCCCGCCGCGTAGCAGTTCCCTGGCGATCGAGCGCCCGACGGCGCCCGCTCCGGCGATGGCCACCTTCATGTTGTTCAGTCCTCGCTCAGGGGGGCCTTGGCGGCCAAGGCGATCGTCTCACCGACACTGCCGGACGTCGCCGCGACGTAGACCACGTCGTCGGCCTGGACGATGGTCTTGGATTCGGGCAGCAGACCCTGGCCGAAGCGCAGGATGAACGCCACCCGCACCCCGAGTTCGCGTTCCAGATCGCGCACGGTGCGCCCGGACCAGTCCTCGTGCAGGGTGAGTTGCGTGACAGCCACCGCGCCCGTCGGATCGCGCCAGGTGGTGGTCGAGTTGTCACCGATGAGCGTGCGCAGGAATCGGTCGGTGGTCCACGGCACGGTCGCGATGGTGGGGATACCGAGCCGCTCGTAGACCTCGGCGCGCTTGGCGTCGTAGATCCGGGCGACGACGCGCTCGACGCCGAACATCTCCCTGGCCACCCTGGCCGAGATGATGTTGGAGTTGTCACCGGAGGACACCGCCGCGAAGGCGTCGGCGCGCTCGATTCCCGCGCGGGTCAGCACATCCCGGTCGAAACCGACACCCACCACTTCCTGCCCGGTGAACCCTTCACCCAGGCGGCGGAAGGCGCTGGGATCGCGGTCGATCACCGTGACCTCGTGTCCCACCCGGACCAGGGCGCGCGCCAGCGACGAGCCGACCCGTCCGCACCCCATGATCACTACGTACACCGTGCACCCTCGTTCCTTGCCGAACCCGTGGCGTCCGGCATGGACCGTACCCGCCGGATGCCCCCATCGCCCATTTTCCCCTGGGCGAGGCGGCGCAAACAATCACGACACCGCCGCAGGGCGGGGCGAACGTGCGCGCGAAGGTACCGGTGAACTCCTCTATGCTCAGCCCGGTGTCCAAGTTGACGACGGCAGCCAAGCGTGTGCTGCTGGGCAGGCCGTTCCGTAGCGATTCGCTCGGCCACACGTTGTTGCCCAAGCGTATCGCTCTTCCGGTGTTCGCCTCCGACGCGATGTCCTCGGTGGCCTACGCGCCGGAGGAAATCTTCCTGGTGCTGTCGGCGGCGGGCATCTCGGCCTACATGTACGCGCCGTGGGTCGGGCTGGCCGTCGCGTTCGTGATGGCCGTGGTCGTCGCCAGCTATCGGCAGAACGTGCACGCCTACCCGTCCGGTGGCGGTGACTACGAGGTCGCGACCAAGAACCTGGGGCCGACCGCCGGTCTGACGGTCGGCAGCGCGCTGCTGGTCGACTACGTGCTCACGGTGGCGGTGTCGATCTCCTCGGCCGCGTCGAACATCGGGTCGGCGATCCCGTTCGTCGCGACGCACAAGGTGTTGTTCGCCGTGGTCGCCATCGCGGTGCTCACTGCCATCAACCTGCGTGGTGTGCGTGAGTCGGGCACCGCGTTCGCGATTCCGACCTACGCCTTCATCTTCGGCATGGCTGTGATGCTCGGCTGGGGACTGTTCCGGCTCTACGTCCTCGGTGACGATATCCAGGCCGTGTCGGCGGGGTTCGGGCTCAATGCCGAGAACGAGCACCTCTACGGTCTGGCTTTCGCCTTCCTGATCGCGCGCGCCTTCTCCTCCGGCTGTGCCGCGCTGACAGGTGTGGAAGCCATCAGCAACGGTGTGCCCGCGTTCCGTAAACCCAAGTCGCGCAATGCCGCGACCACCCTGCTCCTGCTGGGTTCCATCGCGATTGTCCTGCTGATGGGCATCATCATCCTGGCCCAGAGGATCGGGGTCGTGTACGCCCACGACACGTCGAACCTTGTCGGCGCGCCCGCCGACTACCACCAGAAGACACTGATCGCCCAGATCGCGGAGAGCGTCTTCCACGGCTTCCCGATCGGCTTCTTCTTCATCACCATCGTCACCGCGCTCATCCTCGTGCTGGCCGCGAACACCGCGTTCAACGGTTTCCCGGTGCTCGGTTCGATCCTGGCGCAGGATCGCTACCTGCCCCGTCAGCTGCACACCCGCGGCGATCGGCTGGCCTTCTCCAACGGCATCCTGTTCCTCGCGGGTGCGGCGATCGCGTTCGTGGTGCTGTTCGACGCCGAGGTGACCAAGCTCATCCAGCTCTACATCGTCGGTGTGTTCGTCTCGTTCGTGCTCAGCCAGACCGGCATGCTGCGGCATTGGACGCGACTGCTGCGCACCGAGACCGATCCGGCGCAGCGGTCGAAGATGAAGCGGTCGAGAGTGATCAATGCGATCGGCCTCACGTTGACCGGCACCGTGCTGGTGATCGTGCTCGTCACCAAGTTCTTCGCGGGCGCCTACATCGCGATCATCACGATGGTGGCGATCTTCATCGTGATGAAGCTCATCCGCAAGCACTACGACTCGGTCTCGCGTGAGCTCGACGAATCCGATTGGGACGGTGTGCTGCCCAGCCGCACCCATTCCATCGTGCTGGTCTCCAAGCTGCACCTGCCGACCAAGCGCGCCCTGGCCTACGCCCGCGCGACCCGGCCCGACACCCTCGAAGCGGTGACGGTGAACGTCGACGACGCCGACACCCGCAAGCTCGTGCGCGAGTGGGAGAACAGCGAGATCAACGTGCCGCTCAAGGTGATCGAATCGCCCTACCGCGAGGTCACCAAGCCGGTGCTGGATTACGTGAAGCGGGTGCGCAAGGACGCCCCGCGCGATGTCGTCACCGTGTTCATCCCCGAATACGTGGTCGGCCACTGGTGGGAGCAGGTGCTGCACAACCAGTCCGCGCTGCGGTTGAAGGGCAGGCTGCTGTTCGAACCTGGCGTGATGGTGACGAGCGTGCCGTGGCAGCTCAGTTCCTCGGCGCGGGCCAAGCAGCCCGCCGACGTGAACGCGCCGGGTTCGGTGCGCCGTGGTTTCGAGCAGCCGGGCCGCCGCGGATGAGCGACTGGCGCGGCGAGGAATTCGAGATCCGGCTCGGGCCGCCGGGACACGGTGGATTCTGTGTCGGCAGGCACGAGGGCCGCGTGGTGTTCGTGCGCCACGGCCTGCCCGGTGAGCTGGTGCGTGCCGAGGTCACCGAGGATCGGGGCGGGTCGTTCTGCCGCGCCGATGCCGTCGAGATCATCGAGGCGTCCCCGGATCGAGTGCCCGCGACCTGCCCGGTGTCCGGTCCCGGCGGCGCGGGCTGCTGTGATTTCTCCTTCGCCACACCCGCCGCGCAACGCGCGCTGAAGGCGACGGTGGTGGCCGAGCAGCTGCGCAGGCTGGCCGGGGTGGAGCGGGACGTGACGGTCGAGCCGATCGCCGGTGATTCCGGTGAGGTCACCGGCGGCTGGCGGACCCGTCTGCGGCTGGTCGTCGACGGCGCCGGCCGTGCCGGGGTGCACCGCTTCCGCAGCACCGCGGTGATCCCGGATCTGCGGTGCCCGCAGCCCGTCGCCGGCGCGCTCGACGGTGTCGCGGACCGGCTGTGGACGCCGGGCGCCGACCTGGTGGTCGCGGTCGACGGCGACGGGGTGCGCCACATCGTGGAGCTGGCCGCGGTGCCCGACACCGTCCAGGCCGGTGGCCGTCCGGAGACGCGGCGTGGCGCGGGTCGTGGCCGTGGTCGCCAGCATCCCACCCGGCGCCGGGAATCCGGCGGCCCCGGCGATGATGACCGTGGGGCGGTCCGCGACCGCGCGGCCGCGCGCAAGTCGGCTACCAACGCGCCGCGCGAGGAATGGGTGATGGCCGGGACCGGTCGCGCCGTGGAGTACGTCGCGGGGCGTCGCTGGGAACTCTCGGCCACCGGCTTCTGGCAGGCGCATCACCGTGCCGCGCAATGCTATTCGGACCTGGTCGCGGACTGGTCAGGTCTGTCGCCCGGTGGGTCCGGCTGGGACCTGTACAGCGGCGTCGGCGTCTTCGCCGCGCGCCTGGCCGAGCAGACCGGCCAGACCGGCGCCGTCGCGGCCGTCGAATCGGCGCGTTCGGCCGTCGCCGACGGCACCGCCGCCCTGCGCGATCTGCCCTGGCTCGACCTGCGCGCCGACCGGGTCGAACGCTGGGTGCGCACCCACAGCGCCGCGGGCAGACCGGACGTCGTCGTCCTCGACCCGCCGCGCGCGGGCGCGGGCAAGGAGATCGTCGCCGCCGTCACCGACGCCGACCCCCGCCGGATCGTCCACATCGGCTGCGACCCCGCGTCGTTCGCCCGCGACCTCGGTCTCTACCTCGACGCCGGCTACCACCTGGCCGACCTCCGCGCCTTCGACGCCTTCCCCGCCACCCACCACGTCGAATGCGTCGCGCTGCTCGACCGCTGAGTCGCACCTCGACGGTGCTCGAGGCTGGTGCCTTCGTCGGCGCGCCTGAGGCGATCGCCGCAGAGGCATGATCGCCGACGTGCCTGGCAGCCATCGGGTCCGGTGGAGCGCTCCGATCGCGGACTGGGCCGATCAGTCTCTCCTGAAGATCAGTCCAGGGCCCAGGTGACCCGGACGGTGGCGCCGATCTCGGTCTCGCCCGGCACCACCGGTACCGGGGAGCTCGCCCTGGCCATCAGCATCGGTGCGCTGTCCATTTCGGCGATCTCGTAGGCGCGTGGCATCGGTGTGGCGATGTCCTCGGTGATCTGCATGACCTCGCCGAGCCGCACACCCGCGCGGGCCGCGTACTGCTCGGCCTTGGTCTTGGCGTCGTCGAAGGCGGCGTCGCGCGCCTGCGCGAGCAGCGGCTCCGGGTCGGCGATGCCGCGGGTCAGGCCGCCGAGGCGGACATCGTCGCCGCCCGCGGTGACCGCGGCGGCCACGGTGTCGGCGGGTTCGGTGCCGGTGCCTTCACGCAGTGACACGCTCAGGCTCGTCGACGCCAGGTAGCCGGCGATCTCGCTGCGCCCGTTGTCGGTGTAGACGGTCTCGGTGCGCACGCTCAGCCCGCTGGTCGCCATGTCGGCGTCGCTCACCCCGGCCGCGCGCAGGGCGGCGACGACGGCGTTCACCCGGTCACCCGCGCGCCCGTAGGCGGCGGCCACCGTGTCGGCGCGCGACTCCACCGACAGCGTGACCCGGATCAGATCGGGGACGGCGCGCACCGTGCCGCGCCCGAATGTCGTGGTGCTCGCCTGCCAGGACTTCTTGCCCACCGCGCTACTCCTGTCGGTCGAAGGATGCTGTGCTGCCCAACGTCTCGCGACGGGCCCGAGTTCCGCGGGCCGACGGGTCAGTAGTCGCCCGCGTTGCCGGCGATGGTCCGCACCGCCGCGTCCATCTGGGCGTAGGCGCCCGCGGCGAGGCGCTGCAGCAGTGCCAGTTTCAGCCGCGGGTGTCCCTCGGTGAGCTGATCGAAGACATCGGGCCGCATCACCGCCACCCGCACCGGCGTCTCGGCGATGATCTCGTTGACGAACGGTTTCCCGATCAGCATCGGGATCTCCCCGAACGACATCCCCGCCGACAGCGTCACCAGCCGGTGGACCCGCCCGTCGGTGCCGGCGAAGGTCCCCCGCACCCGCCCTTCCAGGATCAGATACAGGCCCGAGCGCGGGGCGCCACGGTCGGCGATCAGTTCACCGCGCGCGAAGGTCCGCTGCTCGAAATCGGCGGCCAACCGGGTGCGATCGCCGTCGTCGAGCCCGGCGAGCAGTGGATGCTCGTCGAGGCCGATCGAGGTGCGGGCGCGCTGCCCGGGCGGACGGTGCAGGTCCAAGACGATGTCCTCGCACCATTCGGTCGCGGTGTCCCGGTCGATGAACACCCGCCCGCACGGATCGGCGGGGTCGAGGCTCGACGCCTCGCGACCCAGCCGCGCGTCGGGATCGACCAGCGCGACCCGGCTGCCGCCCCGGACGAGTTCGGTCTGCAGAGCGTCGAGCATCCCGCGCGCCACCGCGCTCACCTCGCCGACCCGGCGCAGGTCGATCACCAGCGCGTCGAGCGCGCCGACCTTGCTCTCGATGGCCCGCACCGCGCGTTCGGCGCCGGCGAAAAGCAGGTCGCCGTGCAGTTCGTAGACCCGGGCGCGGTCGCCGTGCGCCGCCAGCACCTCGGCGTCCTCGGGGGAGCGCCGCAACCGCGACGGCACCTGCGCCACCGAGTAGTCGGCGCGGATGGCGGTGCGCGCCGAGCGGGTCACGTGACAGAAGTGCAGTTCGAGCCGCCGCGACAGTTCCCGGCACGCGGCGACCCCGCGCACGCTGTTGCCCTGACCGTCCAGCCGCGGCGAGTACACCGAGATCCCGATCTGGCCGGGCAGCACCGCGATGATCCCGCCGCCGACCCCGCTCTTGGCGGGCAGGCCGACCGTGGTCACCCAGTCGCCCGCCGCGTTGTACATGCCGCAGGTCGTCATCACGCTGAGCACCCGCTCGGTCAGCGCGGTCGACAGCGCCCGTTCGCCCGTCTTCGGGTTCACCCCGTTGTCGGCCAGCGTCGCCGCCATCAGGGCCAGGTCGGCGCACGTGATCTCGATCGAGCACTGCCGGAAGTAGCGGTCGACGGCGTCGTCGGGGTCGACGTCGATGATGCCGACCGAGCGCAGCATGTAGCCGATCGCGCGATTGCGGTAGCCGGTGCGCGCCTCCGACTCGTAGACCGCCTGGTCCATCCGCAACTCCCGCCCGGCGAAGCGTGAATAGCAGCGCCGGACCCGCTCGAACTTGTCGGCGGCGTCGCGGCCGTGGATCAGCGAGGCCGCCGTGATCGCCCCGGAGTTGATCATCGGGTTGCTCGGCCGCTGGGTCTCCGGTTCCAGGCTGATCTCGTTGAACGGCTCACCCGACGGCTCGACGTCGATGTGCTCGGCGACCCCGGCCAGACCGCGATCGGCCAGCGCGAGCGCATAGGTGAACGGCTTGGAGATGGACTGGATGGTGAACCCGATGCCGGTATCGCCCACCGCGTAGACCAGGCCGTCCGCGGTCGCCAGGCACAGCCCGAACGAGTCGGGCGCCACCGCGGCCAGTTCGGGGATGTAGTCGGCGGGCGTGCCGGAGGTGTCGTCGCGGCAGTCCGCGTACACCTCGTCGAGCATGCCCGCCACCACGCCGGGGTCGATCGTGCGCGCAACACCGTCCGGTTCGGCCACAGCGGTCACTGTAGGTCGCGTCGTCGCCTCCCCGGTGGGGACGCGCGGGGGAGATAGTCCTCACAGCCGATCAATGGCCGCTGGGAGGGCGGTTCGCCGCCGGGAGCCCAGCTCAGCGGGCGGGGGTGGGCAGCTCGGCCCGGTGCGACTATGGTCGGCGCGACGGACCGGGAAGGGCCCGCGAGCCGGGGCCGCCCGCACGGCCAAATACACTGGGCGGATCACACAATAGTCCGGAGAAAGCGAGTTCAGGTGGGAGTGCTGTCGCGGGTGGATTCACCCGAAGATCTGCGCCGGCTGAGCGTGCCGCAACTGCGGGAGCTGGCGGAGGAGATCCGCGAGTTCCTGGTGCAGAAGGTCGCCGCCACCGGAGGCCATCTCGGCCCCAACCTAGGGGTGGTCGAGCTGACCATCGCCCTGCACCGGATCTTCGATTCCCCGGCGGACCCGCTGATCTTCGACACCGGTCACCAGGCCTACGTGCACAAGATCCTCACCGGCCGCAAGGACCGGTTCGACTCGCTGCGCACGCGCGACGGCCTGTCGGGCTACCCGAGCCGCGCCGAGAGCGAACACGACTGGGTGGAGTCCTCGCACGCTTCGGCCGCGCTGTCCTATGCCGACGGCCTGGCCAAGGCGTTCGCGCTGTCCGAGCAGAACCGCACCGTCGTCGCCGTCGTCGGTGACGGCGCGCTCACCGGCGGCATGTGCTGGGAGGCGCTCAACAACATCGCGGGCGCGCCCGACCGCCCGGTGGTGGTCGTGGTCAACGACAACGGCCGCTCCTACGCGCCGACCATCGGCGGCCTAGCCGACCGGTTGACCGCGCTGCGCACCCAGCCCGCCTACGAGCACGCTCTCGACGCCGGGAAACGCATCCTCAAAAGCATTCCCGCCGTGGGGGATTCGGCGTACTCGATGGTCCACGCGCTCAAGGCCGGGATCAAGGACGCGGTGAGCCCGCAGGAACTGTTTTCCGATCTGGGCATGAAGTACGTCGGCCCGGTCGACGGCCACGACCTCGTCGCGCTCGAGGCGGCGATGCGGCGCGCCAAGGACTTCGGCGGGCCGGTCGTCGTGCATGTGGTCACCCGCAAGGGCAACGGCTACGAGCACGCCGAGAACCACGTCGCCGACCAGATGCACGCCTGCGACCCGATCGACCCGCTCACCGGCCGCCCGCTCGCGGGCAAGAAGGCCAAGGGCTGGACGGCGGTGTTCTCCGAGGAGCTCATCGACCACGCGTCGCGGCGCGAGGACATCGTCGCCATCACCGCGGCCATGCCCGGCCCGACCGGGCTGGCCCCGTTCGGCGAGCGCTTCCCGAACCGTATGTTCGACGTCGGCATCGCCGAACAGCACGCGATGGCCTCGGCCGCGGGCCTGGCACTCGGCGGCATGCATCCGGTCGTCGCGATCTACTCCACCTTCCTCAACCGCGCGTTCGACCAGCTGCTGATGGATGTGGCGCTGCTCAAGCAGCCGGTCACCGTGGTCCTGGACCGCGCGGGCATCACCGGCCCCGACGGCGCCAGCCACAACGGCATGTGGGACTTCTCGCTGCTCGGCATCATCCCCGGCATCCGCGTCGCCGCCCCGCGCGACGGCGCCACTCTGCGCGAGGAACTCGCCGAGGCGCTGGCCGTCACCGACGGGCCGACCGTGCTGCGTTTCCCGAAAGGCAGTGTCGCCGAGGACATCACCGCGGTGGAGCGGGTCGACAGCATCGATGTGCTGCGGCTGGCCGTTCCGGGCGCGGGCTCGGCGCAGTCCCAGCACGGTGACGTCCTGATCGTGGCCGTCGGCCCGTTCGCCGAGACGGCGATGCAGGTCGCCGAACTGCTTGCTCCGCAGGGTATTTCGGTCACCGTGGTCGATCCGCGCTGGGTCATCCCGGTGTCGGACACCCTGGTCAAGATGGCCGAGAACTATCGCCTCGTCGTCACCGTCGAGGACGGTGGCCTGCACGGCGGCATCGGTTCGACGGTGTCGGCGCGCCTGCGCGATGCCGGTCTCGACGTGCCGACCCGCGATCTCGGTGTGCCCCAGCAGTTCCTTGACCACGCCTCGCGTGGCGAGATCCTCGAGGAACTCGGTCTCACCGCGGACGCGATCGCTCAGCGCATCGGCGGCTGGCTGCAGTCGCGCTGACAGCACACCGCATCGATCCTGCGCGCCCGGTGACTACACCGGGCGCGCAGCTCGTTCAGTGGGGACGCCGGGTGACGACGGCGAAATTCAACGGGATCCGCGGCTTCCCCGGTGGTAGCGTCCAGCCCTCCGCGCAGGGGACGAGGTCGGGAAACGGCCGCCAGTCCATGTAGGGCAGTTCGGCCAGCGCCTCGATGACAAGCCCCGCCGCCAGCAGCGCGCCGACCACCTCACCCAGGTCGTGCCGCCACTCGTGATTGGTGGTGTGCGTGATCGACCCGTCCGAATCCTCGGTGTAGGTGCCCGAATCCGAGTACGAGCGGGCGCCGCCACCGGCGAGATAGTCGTCGTCGATCTCCCACGGCTCGAACTCCATCGCCCCCAGGATCGGGTGGTCGTCGCGAATGACGAACACACCGCCCGGGGTCAGGAGATCGTGGATCGAGCGTGCCCACGCGGTCAGCTCCGGCAGCCAGACGATGGTGCCCGCGCTGGTCACGACGGTGTCGAACTGCCGGTCGACGACGGCGGAGGCGAACCGGGCATCGCCTTCCACCCAGGTGATGTCGCGCCCGTCCGCCGCGGCGATCCGCGCGGCGTGCCGCAGCGAGTTCGGTGACAGGTCGAGCCCGTGCACCTGCACCGCGCCGAGCCGGGCCCAGGACACGGTGTCGGTCCCGATATGGCACTGCAGATGCAGCAGCGACCGGCCCGCGATCCCCGTCTCCGGCAGATGCGGCGCCAGCACCGCGAGATCGTTGCGCACCACCGAGGAGACGGTGCTCGGGTCGGCCAGGAAGGCGTCGACGTCATACATCCGCGAACGCGCGTGAACGTCGGCCCGATCGTCCCAGTTTGCGCGGTTGGCGGCGATCGCCTCGGCTTCGGACACGGCGGATCCTCTCGACGGTGGCAGGCGGGCGAGGGCCCACGCTAGCGCCGAGAGGTCGCCGGGTCGAGGGAATTTCGGTCAGTACGCGGGCCTGCGGTGGGCCAGCCAGCGACCCGTGCTCGGCAGGAATGTCAGGACAAGCAGCACGATGTTGAACAGGAACCCGATCGCGTTGAACACGCTCAGATCGGAATCGAAGGACACGGTGATCGACGTCGTGTCGTCGGTCTGCGTGTCCAGATGGTTGTACAGCGCGATCGTGGTGATGACCGACAGTGCCAGCGTGCCGGTGCTGCCCACCCCGATCAGGAGGCGGGAGACCTTCTTGCGTGCCAGCATCAGGATGCCGCCGACGAGCAGGATCAGCGAGCACAGCGCCGAAACACCCAGCAACACTTGGATCTTGCTCCAGAACCCGCTCGGGTCGAAGTCGGAGTCGGTGTTCAGGAACGGGATGGCGACGGCACCGAACACGCCGCGCAATCCGCCGAGAATGGCGAGGATGGCGGCGAAGATCGCGGTGACGGCGTTCGGTTCGGGCGGGCCCACCGGAAATCGGGGTGGCTGATAGGGCTGCGGGAAGCGGGGATCGGTCAAGGCCGTACTCCAAACCGTGTGGGGCGTAACCCCGTTCAATACCCGCCGACGTCCGGCCTACACTTTTCCGCTCCGCTCAGGGCGTGCTCCGGTGTCTTTCGGCTACCTGGCGGAGGGCGTCAGCGCTTTGGTGAGGGCGGGCACGGCGAGACTGCGCTGCCAGGGCCGCGCACCGCCCGCGCGCAGGAATTCCTCGATCGTCGCCGACAGTTGATCCGGTTCGCCGACGTTCTTGTAGTCGGGGAGCCCGTCCCAGCACAGCCGTCGCACGAGATCGGGGGACAGGAGGTTCTCCACCGGGATGGCGTTTTCGGTGGAGAGCTCGCCCATGGCGCTGCGGGCGGTGGCCAGACGGGCGGCGGCGGCGGGGTCGCGGCGTTCCCACCGGTTGACCGGGGGCGGCCCGTCGAAGGGGAGGGTCAGCGGCGGGAGCTCTTTGTCGGGCAGGGTGCGGCCGCGTTCGACCGCGCCGAGCCAGTCCCGGGAATAGCGGCGCTGGCGCGGGCCGCCGAAGACGGCCAGGGTGCGCAGCTGGGCGATGCTGCGTGGCTCGGCGGTCGCGGCGGCAACGATCGCGGAATCGGGCAGGATCCGGGCGGGCGCGACGTCGCGGGCACGGGCGAGCGCGTCGCGGGTGGTCCACAGTTCGCGCACGATCGCCAGCTGACGGGTGCGGCGCAAGGTGTGGATGCCGGAGGTGCGCCGCCACCGGTCGGCCTTCGGCGTGGGCGGCGCCATGGTGCGGATGTGCTCGAATTCCTCGGCAGCCCAGTCGATCTTGCCCTGTTCGGCCAGGTCGGCGGCGACGGTGTCGCGCAGTTCCAGGAGCAGCTCGACATCGAGGGCGGCGTAGTTGAGCCATTCGTCGGGCAGCGGGCGGGTCGACCAGTCGGCGGCCCCGTGCCCCTTGCGCAGCGACCGGCCGAGCAGGTTCTCCACCATCGCGGCCAGGCCGACGCGTTCGTAGCCGGCGATGCGGCCGCCCAGTTCGGTGTCGAACAGGCGGGCCGGGCGAAGGCCGAGTTCGGCGAGACCGGGCAGGTCCTGGTCGGCGGAGTGCAGGACCCATTCGAGGTCGTTGATCGCCTCGGCCAGCGGGGTCAGCGCATCGGTGATCGGGATCGGGTCGATGAGGAAGGTACCGGCGCCCGCGCGCCGCAGCTGGATCAGATACGCCCGTGCCGAGTAGCGGAAACCGGACGCGCGTTCGGCGTCGACGGCCAGGGGACCATTGCCCGCGGCGAGCTTCTTGGCGGCCTGGGCGACGTCGTCGGCGGTCGCCAGCACAGGGGGAACCCCCTCGGCGGGGGCGAGCAGGGGCTCTGCTGCGGTTGGTTCCTCGGCGACCGGCATAAACGTGAACTCTACGTGGCGTTCAAGGGCGATCGGTGCGGGTATACGACTCCGGTCGCAAATGGGTGATCCCGGCGGGCGGCAGCCCGGCGGCGAAGGCCAGTACCTCGCAGAACGCCTCCACGTGACGGCGCATCTCGGTGTTCATCGCCGTCCAGGAGGCGCGCAGCTCCAGCTGGTGGGCCCTCGGTGGGCCTGCGATGTCGCCGTAGCGGACCGAACTGGTGGCCGTGACCGTGCCACCGAGGGCGGTGAACGGCTCGCCCCGTGACTCGAGGGAGTCGACCAGCCAGCTCCACGCCACCTCGGGGAGCAGCGGGTCGGCGGCCAGCGCGGCATCGATGTCGGCCTGGATGTAGGCGACCAGCCGGAACACGCCGTGCCAGGCCTCGTCGCCCTCGGGGTCGTGCAGCAGGATCAGCCTGCCGAACGCGTCCCCCTCGGAATCGATCGGCACGATGGCGCTGTCGGGGTGGGTGACCTCCGCTCCGAGCGCGTAGGAGAACGGCGCCAACCGTTGCGGGGGGCGGATAGGCGCCAGCTCGATTCGGGGGTGCACTGTTGCGGTGCCCATCGCATCGACCGCCGCCCGGAAAGAAGCAGGCTCGCGGGGCGTTCCCCCGGTCGGTGCGGCGCCGTCGCGGATGTCGAGCGGTGTCACGAGGAGAGACGGTAGACGGTGTGTGCCCGGCGCCGTCGGAGGCGCGCCGCCACACGCGGCCGGGTACGGGCTGCGTTGCGCAGAGCGCATTCTCGGCACTCTCGTGGTGCGCGATGCGCGATGCTCGGTCCCCGATCGCCTCCGTAGACCGGCGCATGGCCGGTTCGTCCGATTCCCGCCGGTCGGTGCGGTGCGGATGTCACGTCCGGCGGGCAGCGCGTTCGGCGGTGACCTCGGACCGGAATCGGTGGCGGGTCCGCTTAGGATGAACAGCGATGAGCACTTACACCCGCCGCCGGTTGACCGATGCCCCGTTCCTGGCCGCCGCCACCGGCGCGACGCCGAGCAGGCGGCCCGTCTGGTTCATGCGCCAGGCAGGCCGGTCGCTGCCGGAATACCGGGAACTGCGCAAGGGCATCGGGATGCTCGAGTCCTGCTTCGACCCGGAGCTGGTGTGTGAGATCACCATGCAGCCGATCCGCAGGCACGGCGTCGACGCGGCAATCCTGTTCTCCGACATCGTCGTTCCGCTCAAGGCCGCCGGCATCGACCTCGACATCGTGCCCGGCGTCGGCCCCGTGGTCGCCTCGCCGGTGCGCACCGTCGACGACGTGCGCGCGCTGCCGCGGCTGCGGCCCGAAGAGGTCGGCGCGGTCGCCGAAGGCGTGCGCCTGCTCACCGACGCGCTCGGCGACACCCCGCTCATCGGCTTCGCGGGCGCACCGTTCACCCTGGCCTCCTATCTGGTGGAAGGCGGGCCGAGCAAGCATCACGAGCGCACCAAGGCGATGATGCACGCCGACCCGCAGACCTGGCACGCGCTGCTCGGCACGCTCACCGACATCACCATCGCGTTCCTGCAGGCCCAGCTGGCCGCGGGCGTCGACGCGGTGCAGCTGTTCGATTCGTGGGCAGGCGCGCTGTCGCTGGCCGACTACCGCGAGTACGTGCTGCCGCATTCGGAGCGGGTCTTCGCCGAGGTCGCCGCGGCGGGTGTGCCGCGCATCCACTTCGGCGTCGGCACCGGCGAGCTGCTCGGCGCGATGGGCGAGGCGGGCGCCGATGTGGTCGGCGTGGACTGGCGGGTTCCGCTCACCGACGCCGTGCGCCGGGTCGGGCCCGGAAAGGGCTTGCAGGGCAACCTGGATCCCGCGATCCTGTTCGCCGGGTTCGACGCGGTCGAGAAGGAGACCCGGCGGATCGTGCGGGAAGCCGACGAGGCGATCACGCTCGGCGCGAGCGGGCACATCTTCAACCTTGGCCACGGGGTGCTGCCGGATACCGATCCGGGCGTGCTGACCGCGCTGGTCGAACTGGTGCACTCGCTGTAGTCGCTGTGGGCCGGCGCGGCTACGGTCGAGGTATGCGGATCGCGGTCATCGGTGGCGGAATCAGCGGGCTCGTCGCGGCATATCGGTTGCGGCAGCGGCTCGGGGACCACGCCGACATCGTCGTCGTCGAGCAGGCCGCGCGGCTCGGCGGGGTGCTGCACACCGGTGAATTGGCCGGGGAGCCACTGGATCTCGGTGCCGAGGCCTTCGTCGGGCGCAGACCCGAGGTCATCGAGCTGATGGGCGAGCTCGGCCTCGACGATCAGCTGGTGCGGCCCGCGGGGAAGCGGCCGCTGGTGTGGGCGCAGGGGACCGCGCACGCGCTGCCGGGGCGCACACTGATGGGGATTCCGTCCGACGCGGAGTCGCTGCGCGGCCTCGTCGACGAGGCGACGCTCGCGCAGGTCGCCGCCGAGCCGCAGCGGCCGCTGCACTGGGAACCCGGCAGCGACACCGACGTCCACAGCCTCGTCGCCGACCGGTTCGGGCGCCAGGTCGTCGAGCGCAGTGTCGACCCGCTGCTCGGCGGCGTCTACGCGGGCACCAGCGCCTCGATCGGCGTCCGGGCCGCCCTGCCCACCCTCGCCGCCGCGCTCGATCGCGGCGCGCGCAGCCTCACCGACGCCGTGCGGGACGCCCTGCCCCCGCCGAGTACCGCGCCGGTCTTCGGCGGCCTGCGCGACGGCTACGGCGCCCTGCTCAGGGCACTCGTCGAGGCGGCCGGCGCCCGGTTGGTCACCACCCTGGCGGCGACCAGGGTGGCCGCCGCGTCCGGCGGCTGGGTGGTCGACCCGCTCGGCCTGGTCGACGGCGTCGTCCTGGCCACCCCGGCGCCCGTCACCGCCCGCCTGTTGCACCACGTCGCCCCCGTCGCCGCCGAGGCCGCCGGGGGCATCGAACTGTCCTCGTCGGCCCTGGTCGCCATGGCGCTGCCGCGCGAGACCGGGCTGCCGGACAACTCCGGCATCCTCGTCGCCACCGGAGAACCCTTGCGCGCCAAGGCCTTCACGCTGTCCAGCCGGAAGTGGCCGCATCTGGGCGCGCGGGATGTCGCGCTGGTCCGCGCCTCCTTCGGCCGCTTCGGCGACGAATCCCCCCTGTCCTGGTCCGACGACGACCTCGTCGCGGCCGCCGTCACCGACCTGACCACGGTCACCGGCATCGAGATCACCCCGATCCAGTCCGTCGTCCAGCGCTGGCCCGGCGGCCTGCCCCAATACGCCCCCGGCCACACCGACCGCATCGCCACCATCGAATCCGCCGTCGCCCCCCTCGACGGCCTCGCGGTGGCAGGCGCCTACTTGCACGGCGTCGGAGTCCCCGCCTGCATCGCTTCCGGCACCACGGCCGCCGAGCGCGTCGCTACCGCGCTGGCGTCGCGCGTCGAATAGCGACCGATACCGACCGGCCCGCCGCACGTGGTCGCTGAGTGCGTCGCACAGCGCTGGCGTCGCGCGTCGAATAGCCGCGGACACCGACGGCCCGCCGCACGGGGCCGATCCGCGGCGGTGTCCTGCCGGAGCGCTTCGCCGTCCTCGGACAGCGTCGACTCGCGGATCTTCGACGGCATAGAGATCAGGCGCCCGCCGCGGTGCCGTCCTCGATATGGCGGCGAAAGTCGACGACCTTGCCGTGGCTGACTCCCAGCGTCTCCGCCACCTCGTCGGCCGAGTCGGACAGATTCCCAGCACACCACCGGGTAGACCGCGGCGTGTCGACGACCTCGCGCGATAGTGATGCTGCATGATCGCGCGCTGTGACCATCACCGGTGAGCAGACGACCAGCGCCCGCACCCTCTTCCTCGATCCGGAGCTCGGCCCCGTGGAACTGCACGCGGGCGAAGTGACGACGGTGACCTCGGTCTTCGGCAGCGAGGAATCCTCGCCGTGGCGGGCGACCCGGCCGGTCGCCGACTGACCGCAGCCGCAGCGCCCGCCCACCCGGCGGGCGAAAACGCCGCAGTGGCACCATAGATCCATGGCGCGACTCGACTACCAGGCCCTCAACTCCACCATTCGCTACCTGATGTTCTCGGTGTTCCAGGTGCAGCCGGGCGTGCTCGGCGAGGACCGCGCCGAGGCGATCAAGGAAGCGCAGGCCTTTTTCGACGGCCTCGCCGACAAGGGCGTCGTGCTGCGCGGCATCTACGACGTGGCAGGCCTGCGCGCCGACGCCGACTTCATGCTGTGGACCCACGCCGAGCGCGTCGAGGACCTGCAGGCCGCCTACGCCGACTTCCGCCGCACCACCGAGCTGGGCAGGGCCAGCGCGCCGGTGTGGAGCAATGTCGCGGTGCACCGGCCCGCCGAGTTCAACAAGAGCCACATCCCGGCGTTCCTGGCAGGCGAGGACGCGGGCAACTACATCTGCGTGTACCCGTTCGTGCGGTCCTACGAGTGGTACCTGCTGCCCGACGAGGAGCGGCGCAAGATGCTCGCCGACCACGGCAAGGCCGCCCGCGGCTACCCGGACGTGCGGGCCAACACGGTCAGCTCGATGGCGCTCGGCGACTACGAGTGGATCCTCGCCTTCGAGGCGCCGGAACTGCACCGCATCGTCGACCTCATGCGTGACCTGCGCGCCACCGAGGCCCGCCTGCACGTCCGCGAGGAGATCCCGTTCTTCACCGGCCCGCGCGTCGAGGTCGAGCAACTGGTCACCGCGCTGCCGTAATTTTGAGCGCTGGCGCGCTCGAGTTCGCGGCCCCTTGTGTCCCGC